>JAJAZM010000001.1 GCA_026785645.1 Sphingomonas bacterium
AGGCCGAACGGCTGGAAGGCGAAGGCGGAAATAATTCCCAAAACGAGCGCGACGAACGGATTCATGCCGCGTCGCTAGCGGCTGGCAACCTTCTGGGGAAGCGCCGCCTTGCTAACGCGCCACACCTTTCCACCGACATCGTCGGCGACCAGCAGGCTGCCGTCCTTGCCGATGTGCACCCCGACCGGGCGACCATAAGCAGTGTCGCCGATCCGGAAACCATCGAGGATGACGCTCGGCTTGGCCCCGCTCGGCATCGCCCCGGCGAAGGGCACAAACACCACTTGATAGCCGCTGGCGGACCTGCGGTTCCACGATCCATGCTCGCCGATGAAGGCACCGCTGGCGAAGGCGTCCCCGAGCGTTTGCCCGGTCGCGAAGGTCAGGCCGAGTGCGGCGACGTGGGGGCCGAGCGCATAATCGGGCGAAATTGCCTTGAAGACCATCGCCGCATTGGCCGGAGGGCGGGTGTCGACATGCTGGCCTTAATAGCTGAACGGCCAGCCGTAAAAGGCGCCCTGTTTGACCAAGGTAAGGTAGTCGGGGACGAGATCATTGCCGAGCTCGTCGCGCTCGTTGACCACCGCCCACAATGCGTCGCCGGCCGGATTGAAGGCGATCCCCACCGGGTTGCGAAGCCCGCCGGCCATGATTGCATAGGCGCCGCTGGTCGGGTCGATCTTCCAGATTGCGGCGCGGCCCTTCTCCATCTCGAGGCCATTCTCGCCGACATTGCTGTTCGACCCGATCCCGACATACAGGATGCGACCGTCGGGCGAGGCGACCAGCGACTTGGTCCAGTGATGATTATAGCCCGATGGAAGCTCGGTCACGACCCGCGGCTTGGCGGTGATCGTCGGCTGGCCCGCGGTGAACGGGAAAGCAACCAGGGCATTGGCATTGGCAACGAACAATTCGCCGCCGATCACCGCCATCCCGAACGGTGAATGAAGCTCATGGTCGAGCAGCACGGATCGCGCTTCGGCCACCCCGTCGCCGTCGGCATCGCGCAGCAGCATGATGCGGTTAGGGCTGCCTTTGCCCGACTTGGCCATCTTCATCAGCATTTTCTGGATCGTGCCCTTGATCGTCCCGCCAGTCTTGTCGGTGCCGGGACTGTCGCTCTCAGCGACGAGCAAGTCCCCATTGGCAAGGGTCAGTAGATAGCGCGGATGGTCGAGGCCGCCGGCGAACTCGTTCACCGCGAGGCCCTTGGCCGCGACCGGCATCTTGCCCGCTGGCCAGCCGCTCGCGGCCCTTGCGTCTCGGCAATGTCGCGGGTGGACGTCGACCCGCAGGCGGCGAGCAAGGCGGTGAGGATCAAAGGGGATGTTCGCATGGCACTGCAACGGATCAGCAGCGCGAAGCATGCGTAATCTCGGTCAGGCCTTAATGTCGGGGGCGTGGAGCCGGACGCGCAAGATCCGCCGCGTGTCCGAATCGAGCGCCTCGAGACGCCATCCGCTGGGGTGGATGACGCATTCACCCTGCACCGGGATATGCCCCGCGAGCAGGAATACCAGCCCGCCCAAAGTGTCGACTTCATCCTCCGCCGAGACCAGGCGTGGATCGACCGTGGCGGCAAGCTCGTCGAGCTCGATCCGCGCATCTGCTTCCCACACGCCGTCCTCGAGCATCACCAGGCTGCTAATCTCTTCTTCGTCATGCTCATCCTCAATGTCGCCGACGATCTCCTCGACCACATCCTCGATCGTGACCAAGCCTTCGGTGCCGCCGAATTCGTCGACGATGATCGCCAGATGCATCCGCTCGGCACGCATCCGTGCGAGCAATTCGAGCACGCCCATCGATTCGGGGACGAACAGCGGGGTGCGAAGCAATGCGGCGATGGTCCGCTCGATGCTCGGGTCGCGAGCAGCAACGAACACGTCCTTGATGTGAATCATGCCCACCACATGGTCGAGTGAATTGGCATAGACCGGAAGGCGGCTGTGACCTGCCTCGGCGAAGGCTGCGGCCAGGTCGTCGAAGGCGATCGTGTCGGGCACCGCGATCATGTCGCCTCGGGTCACCGCGACCTCGCCCGCAGTACGGTCACCAAAATGCAGCAGGTTGCGCAGCATCTGCCGCTCGTGCGGGCTGAGATCGCCCGTAATCGGGCGCTCGCCCTCGGCGTCGTCGATCGCCTCTTCGATCTGGTCGCGAAGCGTGGTTTCGCCATCGTCGCCGAAGATCAAAGCGCGCATCCCGCGCCACAACCGCGAACCGCCGTCATCGGGCCGGGTCGCCATCAGGCGTCGGCCTCGAGCGCGTAGGGGTTGGCGATCCCGATCCGGGCTAGTGCGCGGACTTCGCGGGCCTCCATGTCGGCGGCCTGCGCCTCGTCCTCATGGTCGTAGCCGAGCAAATGCAGCGTGCCATGGACCATCAGATGCGCCGCGTGGCGCTCGATCGGGAAAGCTTTGGCTTCTGCCTCCCGCCCGCACACACCATGCGCCAGGATGATGTCGCCAAGCATCAGCTCGGGGCCTTCGCCGGTCGCCCCGGCAAGTTCGGCACCTTCGGCCATCGGGAAGGACAATACGTTGGTCGGCTTGTCCTTCCCGCGCCATTGGGCGTTGAGCAGGCGGACCTCCTCATCGCCCGCCAGGCGAAGCGAAATCTCGACCGCGCGCGGGCCCTCTGCTAGCTGCGGAAAGGCGCTTTCGGCGATCGCGGCGGTGGCGGCGGAACGAGCAAGCTCGTCCCACCTGATGTTACTGTCCCATTCCGGATCGGCATCGAGGATGATATCGAGCGTCAATATCCGGTCCCCTCATAGGCTTCGACAATTCGTCCGACGAGCGGATGGCGGACGACGTCTTTCGACGAGAAACGGATCATCGACAATTTGGGGATGCCCTCGAGCTTGTCGACCGCATCATTGAGCCCCGATTCTGTGCCCTTTGGCAGATCGGTCTGGTTGGGATCGCCGCAGATCACCATCCGGCTGCGCATCCCGAAGCGGGTGAGGAACATCTTCATCTGCATCGCGGTGGTATTCTGCGCCTCGTCGAGGATCACGAAGGCATCGCTCAGCGTTCGGCCGCGCATGAAGGCAATCGGCGCGATCTCGATCTCGCCGCTTGCGATCCGCCGCTCGACCTGCTCGGTCGGCAGCATGTCGTAAAGCGCGTCGTACAGCGGGCGGAGATAGGGATCGACCTTCTCCTTCATGTCGCCGGGCAGGAAGCCAAGCCGCTCGCCCGCCTCAACCGCGGGACGCGACAGGATCAGCCGGTCGACCTGGCCCGAAATCAGCATTGCCACGGCCTGCGCGACCGCGAGATAGGTCTTGCCCGTCCCCGCCGGCCCGAGCGCGAAGATCATGTCGTCGCGGCCCAGTGCTTCCATGTATTGGGTCTGGACCGTCGAGCGCGGGACGATGGTCTTCTTACGGGTGCGAATCATGATCGACGATGGCCGCGCCACGTCGGACGAGATGATCCCGTCGAGTGCCGGCTGGTTGGCCATGCCGATCACCGCCTCGACCGCGGCGGCATCGACATCCTGGCCCTGGTCGAGCCGATTGTAGAGGCCGACCAGTACATCGCGAGCACGCGCCGCGCTGTCGGGCTCGCCCTCGATCATCACGCGATTGCCGCGGGCGTTGATATGCACCCCAAGACGATCTTCAATCATCACCAGGTGGCGGTCGTAATCGCCGAACAACGGCCCGAGCAGATAGGGCTGGTCGAAGTCGAGCTCGAGCCGGGCGCGGCCCTCGATCAGATGATCGTCGAGCGCGGGGGGAAGGATAAGTTTGGGCATCAGGCGGCACCCTCAACGTTGCGCAAGACACCGCCAAGACTGTTGCGGAGCGCGTGGGTGACAGTGACGTCGAGCATGGTGCCGATCGCGGCCTCGGTCTCGACGAAGATCGACTGGAGCCAGGGCGACTTGCCGATCATCTGGCCGGGCAGGCGGCCCTTGCGGTCCACCAGGATCCTGGTGTCCTGCCCGATCGTGGCGCGATTGAAAGCGAGGCTATGCTCGGCGAGGCGGGCCTGGAGCCGCTGCAGTCTGTCGTCCATCACCTGAGGGTCAACCGCTCCTTCCATCGTCGCCGCCGGCGTTCCCGGCCGGGCGCTATATTTGAAACTATAGGCCGAAGCGTAACCGACCGCATCGACGATGGCGAGAGTGTCGGCGAAATCTTCATCGGTCTCGCCCGGAAAGCCGACGATGAAGTCGCCCGAGATGGCGATTCCGGGCCGCGCGGCGCGTACTTTCTTGATCGTGCGAAGGTAGCTTTCGACTGAGTGGCTGCGGTTCATCGCCTTGAGGACCACATCCGAGCCCGACTGCACTGGCAAGTGAAGATGGGGCATCAATTTGTCGACCTCACCATGTGCGGCGATCAATTCGTCGGTCATGTCGGCGGGATGGCTGGTGGTGTAGCGAATCCGCTTGAGCCCGTCGATTTCGGCGATGGCGTGGATGAGCTTGTCCAAGCCGCCGGCCCAGGCATTGACGTTCTGCCCGAGCAAGGTGATTTCGCGCGCCCCGCCGTCGACCAAGGTCTGCGCTTCGCCGACGATATCGGCGAACGCCCGGCTGATCTCGGCGCCGCGAGTGTAGGGGACGACGCAATAGGTGCAGAATTTGTCGCACCCTTCCTGCACGGTGAGGAACGCCGACGGTGCCGATTTGCGTCGCGCCGGGAGCGCCTCGAATTTGGAGATTGCGGGCATGTCGGTATCGACCGGTCGCTCGCCGCGACCAACCGCCGCAACCATTGCGGGCAGGCGGTGATAGGCTTGCGGGCCGACCACCAGGTCGATCATCTTCGACCGGCGCTGCGCCTCGGACCCCTCGGCTTGGGCGACGCAGCCAGCCAGCGCGATCATTGGTCGGCTGCCGTCGTCGCGGGTCAGTCGGCCGACGTCGGAATAAGCCTTGTCGACGGCTTTCTCGCGGATGTGGCAGGTGTTGAGCACAACCAGATCGGCATTCTCGCCCTCGGCCACGACGGTCATGCCCTCAGCGGTCAGCATTTCGGCCATCCGCTCGCCGTCATAGACGTTCATCTGGCAGCCGAAGCTCTTGACCTTGAAGGTCGACGGGGCGGGAATCTCGGTCATCAAGGTCGCGCCTATAACCGAGCCGGAGCGACGCCGGAAGGTGCCAGCGAAAGCGCTATTGCATCATGCGCGGCGCGGGCGACGATCTTGCGATCGGGCGACGGGGCAAGCGGCGCAAGGAGCCGCACTGTCACCGGCAGGCGCCCTTTGCGGCCGAGGATCCTGAGCGCATTGTCGAGTCCATGTTCACCTGGTGCCCAACCCAGCACATAGGCACGCCCTTGATAATCGATCGCCACGGGACGAAGCGTCACCCCATCAGGCGGCGGCGCGACGGCCGACAGCAGCGACGGCTTGAATGGCAGCAAGGTGCCACCATCGCCGACGGTTCCTTCGGGGAACAATGCCAGCGGCTGGTCGCGTTTCAGGCCGTCGAGGATCGACCTGGCTTGGTCATGGATCGCTCGGCGCTCGGCGCGGTCGACGTAGATGGTGTGATTCTGATCGGCGACCCAGCGCAGCATTGGGTGACCGCGAATTTCGGCCTTGGAGATGAACGCGCAGCCGGTGGCCCCGGCCAGCACCATGATATCGAGCCAACTGACGTGGTTGGTGATGAGCAACTCGCCGGGTCGGGCTTTGACCCCTTCGACGCGCACATCGGCGCCGCAGATTCGGGCAACGCCGGCAAGGAAGCGGCGCGGCCAGCGCGACCGGCCATTCAGCTTGGAGAGCAAATGGGGGATGACGCAGACCGTGAACCAGCCGAGGATCGCGGCGATCCGGGCAATGGCTCGGACCCGCGACGACGGGGGCTCAACGACCGCGGTCGCGGGCGACTCCATAGAGCTCCATGCGATGGTCGACCAGCCGAAAGCCCAATCGGTCGGCGATCCGCCGCTGCAACTCCTCAAGTTCCTCGTCGACGAATTCGATGACTTGGCCGGTCTCGACGTCGATCAGATGGTCGTGATGCGATTCGGAAGCTGCTTCGTAGCGCGAGCGGCCATCGCCGAATTCGTGGCGCTCGAGGATGCCCGCCTCCTCGAACAGGCGGACGGTGCGATAGACGGTGGCGATCGAGATGTTGGGATCGATCGCTGCGGCGCGCGCGTGGAGCGTTTCGACGTCGGGATGATCCTCGCTCTCGCCAAGCACGCGCGCGACGGTCTTGCGCTGCTCGGTGATGCGGAGGCCCTTGTCGGCGCAAAGCTGCTCGATATCGATCGTTCGTTGCATGGGCATAAGGTTAGGGAGTCGGCGAGGCAAAGAAAAGGGGAGCCGGCGTTCGGCACGTCGGCTCCCCATTCATTCTCGATAATGTGTGGCTATTTGGCCTTGCTGGTCTTGCGGCGTTTGGTGCCGAGCCCGATCGCCTTGGCCAGCGTCCGCCGCTGTTCGGCATAATTGGGCGCAACCATCGGATAGTCGCTGTTGAGGCCCCATTTCTGGCGATACTGGTCCGGGGTCATTTGATAGTGGGTCATCAGATGCCGCTTGAGCATCTTCAATTTTTTCCCATCTTCCAGGCAGACGATATAGTCCGGGCGGATCGACGAGCGGATCGGCACCTTGGGCTCGAGCTTGGCTTCGGGTGCGTTTTTGCCCAAAAGTCCGGCTAACGCGCCGTGAATGTTGTTGATCAGCTGTGGCAAGTCGTTGACCGCAACGCTGTTGTTGCTGACGTGGGCGGCGACAATGTCGGCCGTTAACGTAAGCAGAGTGTCATCATTATGTTCATCGGACATTCGTTGATTTCCCCGAGCTGGATTTCGACGCGAACGCGCACCGCCGGAGTGCGGCGGACCAAGCGGCACTTAGGCCGTGATGTATTGGGGCGCAATGGTCACGAATAAGAACGACAGTTATTCGCGGTTCAGGTCGAGCACCATGGTAACGGCATCGAACAGGCGGCCATCACTTCCGCGATAATAGTTGGAGCGGCGGCCTTCGGCAACGAACCCAAAGGCCTGGTACATGGCAGTCGCAGGATTGCCGTCGCGCACTTCGAGGTGGAGGCGGGTGGCGCCGCTGGCCCGGCCGGTGTCGACGAAATGATCGAGCAGCTGGCCTCCGATCCCACAGCCCTGGGCCGAACGGTGGACCGCGAGCAGCAATAGTTCCGATTCGCCGACGATGGACCGCTGCAGTGCGAAGCCGCGCGCCTGGCCAAGCTCGTCGCGGGCGATCGTCATGATCACCCCCAACAGTGGCATGATCCCGGCACATTGCGATCGCGACCAGCCTTCGCCGAAGCCTGGATCGAAGGCGGTGGTCATGATTGCCATCACCCCGTCGAGATCGTTCGAATTGCCGGGGTCGAGCCGTACCGGGAGACTAGGCTGGGAGGCGCTGCTCATGCCGCGATCGGGCGCGCATCGGGCGCGCGTGCGTACAGCGGGCTGGGCGGGAGACTGCGCAGAGCGAGCGGCACGGCCAGCGCGTCGGCGGCCGATGGCAGCCGGTCGATCGCCTCGCCCGATCCACGCGCTGCGACCAGTGACTCGGCACCGCTTCCGATCACTATCGGCGCGACAATCAGTTGCGCTGCCGCCGCTGGCGTAAGGTTGGCGACGGCCCGCATCGGGATCAGCCCCGGACGATCATATTCAGCGACGAACAATTCGCCATGGCCGCCGGTGACCGCAATCGCGACCGGGCCGTCCTCCACTTCGCTGGCGGCGATCAACGCCAGCGAATCCATGCCCAGAATCGGAATGTCCCAGCCGACCGCCATGCCGTGGGCGCAGGCGAGCCCGATTCGAAGCCCGGTGAAGCTGCCCGGCCCAATCCCGACGATGATACTTGCCGGGACATGGCCGCCGAGCATGTCGGCGATCATCGGTGCGAGATATTCGGCGTGGCCGCGTCCGATCACCTGGTCGGCGCGCGCGAACAAGCTCCCGTCCGCCGCGAACAAGGCTGCAGTGCAAGCCGGGGTTGACGTGTCGAGGGCGAGGATCAAATGCCTGGGCTCCGCTCTAGTGCTTACGGATTTGGCCACAGACCGGTCTATCGAGCAAGCGAATATCGATTCGTTTGCTCAGACCGCTTCGACGCTTTCGACCTCGGGAACATAATGTTTTATCAGGCTCTCGATGCCGCGCTTGAGCGTCACCGCCGACGATGGGCAGCCGGCGCAGGCACCCTGCATCACGAGGTACAATGTGCCTTCACGATAGCCGCGATAGACGATGTCGCCGCCGTCATTGGCGACCGCCGGGCGAACCCGGGTCTCGAGCAGATCCTTGATCTGGTCGATAATGTCGGCATCGGCCGGGTCGTCGACCCCGTCAAATCCGTCGTCGGGCGCGATCTCGATTCCCGCTGCGCTGCCTTGCTTGAACAACGGCGCGTCGAGCGTGAAATGGTCGAGCAAAAGCGTCAGCACATCGCCTTCGAGCGCGTGCCAGTCGGCGTCGGGTGCGGCCGAGATCGAAATGAAATCGCGCCCGAAATAGACCCCGTCGACGTCGCCGATGGCGAATAACGCTTCGGCCAACGGCGAAGCTTCGGCAGCGGTAGCATTGGGGAAATCTCGCCCGCCGCTCTCCATCACGATGCGGCCGGGCAGGAACTTGCGGGTCGCCGGGTTGGGCGTCGGTTCAATTTCAATCAGCATGAGCGCGATGTGGGACTGCGGGGCCGGTACATCAACCCTTGTCGGCTTCAGCCACCCAGCTGTCGTCGATCATCTTGATCAGCGCGGAGAAGTCCTTCGACCCACCACCGCGCTCGACGAAGCGCTGGTAAAGCTCCTCGGCCTCGCCGCCCATCGGGGTGTAAGCACCGGCCTCCCGGGCGGCTTCCATTGCAAGCTTCAGATCCTTGAGCATCAGCACCGCGGCGAAACCGCCGTCATAATTGCGGTCGGCGGGGGTTTCGGGACCAACGCCAGGGACCGGGCAGTAGGAGGTCATCGACCAGCTTTGGCCCGAGGCTTTGGACGAAATGTCGAAAAAAGTTTGCGCGTCGAGACCGAGCTTCTCCGCTAGCACAAATGCCTCGCAGGTCGCGGCCATGGTCGCGCCGAGCAGCATGTTGTTGCAGATCTTGGCCGCCTGGCCCGCGCCCGGGCCGCCGGCATGGATCACCGCCTTGCCCATCTGCTCGAGGAATGGCCGCGCCCGCTCGAACCCGTCGGCCGACCCGCCGACCATGAATGTCAAAGTCCCTGCATCGGCCGCCGCAATCCCGCCAGACACCGGTGCATCGACCATCGTGAACCCCGCCGCGCTCGCTTCGGCTTCGACCGACTTGGCGGTGGCGACGTCGATCGTCGAACAATCCATCAGGATCGCCGACTTGGGCACATTCTTGAGTACATTGGAACGATAGACGTCGGCGACATGCTTGCCAGCGGGGAGCATGGTGACCACCGCCTCCGCCCCGGCGACCGCTGCCTCGGCGCTTTCGGCGATGGTGCAGCCATTGGCGCTGGCGCGATCGAGCGCAGGCTGGCTGAGGTCGAACGCCAGCACCTCATGCCCCGCCTTGGCCAAATTCGCGGCCATCCCGCCGCCCATGTTGCCAAGCCCGATGAATCCAACGCGCGCCATGCTTTTACTCCTTACTTCCCGGTCCACTTGCCCGGGCGCTTGTCGACAAAGGCCGCCATGCCTTCCTTCTGATCCTCGGTTCCGAACAGGCCGTGGAACAGGCGGCGCTCGAAATTGATGCCCTGCGCCAATCCCATTTCGAACGCGGCATTGATCATTTCCTTGGTCGCGATCGCCGCCAGCGGGGCCATTCCGGCGATCGCCTCGGCGGTCTTCAGCGCCTCGTCGAGCAGGTCGGCGGCGGGGACGACCTTGGCCACCAGCCCGGCGCGTTCGGATTCCTCGGCGCCCATCATCCGTCCGGTCAGGCACATCTCCATCGCTTTGGCCTTGCCGAGGGCGAGCGTCAGCCGCTGCGACCCGCCCATTCCTGGGGTGACGCCGAGCTTGATCTCGGGCTGGCCGAACTTGGCGGTGTCGGCGGCGATGATGAAGTCAGCCATCATCGCCACTTCGCACCCGCCGCCGAGCGCAAAGCCGGCGACCGCCGCGATCCACGGCTTGCGGGTTGCGGTGACCTGCTCCCAGCCGGCGAAAAAGTTGTTGCCGTACATGGTGGCGAAGCCCTGGGCCTGCATCTCCTTGATGTCGGCGCCCGCAGCAAAAGCCTTTTCGGAGCCGGTCAGCACCAGGCAACGCTGCGCGGGATCGGTGTCATAAGCCGCGAAGGCCGCGATCAATTCCTTGAGCACGGTCGAGTTAAGCGCGTTGAGCGCCTGCGGGCGGTTGAGTGTGACGAGCGTCACCGCGCCCTTAGCCTCGACCAGGATCGTTTCGTAGCTCATTTCAGGCTCCTAAAAATCGAACGGCCGCCACTGTTCCTCGACCGGCAGCGGTTCGAAGAAGGCATCGACATCGCGGTCGCCGATTGACGCGGGATTGGACGGGTTCCACTGCGGCCGATTATCCTTGTCGATCAACAAGGCGCGGACTCCTTCCTTGAAATCCGGATGATGGATCAGCCGCACCATGATCCCATATTCCATCCGCATCTCATCGACGAAATGGAGTTGGTAGGGGCTTTCCTGGAGCAGTTTGAGGCTGACCTTGCAGGCCATTGGCGACTTGGCGCGGATCGTGATCGCTTCCTTCGCCGCCCATTCATCTCCCTCTGCCGCCCCCGCGTCGAGCGCATCGATGATGTCCTCGAGCCGGTCGGAGGCGAAATAAAGATCGATCCGCTCCAGATTGCCGCTGATCCGTGCTTCGGGGACCTGCTCCTCAGACAGTTCGTCGAGGATCGCTTGGACGCGGAACGGCTGCGCCATGATCCGCTCCTTGGCCGTCTCGAGGCGGTCCGAGCGGACGTAATGGGTGGCGAGCCTGAGCTTGAGGCATTCCGCCCCGTCGAGCCTTGCCCCGGTGAGCGCGAGGAATTGCGCCAGCCGCCCGCGAAGCCGCGAGAGGTAACGTCCCCCGCCGACATCGGGGAAAATGCCGATCGTCGTCTCGGGCATCGCCAGGATCGTGCGCTCGGTCGCCACACGGTAGCGGCATGGGCAGGCGATCCCGACCCCGCCGCCCATCGTCACCCCGTCCATGAACGCGACGCCGGGCTTGGGGTAGGTATATTCGAGGTGGTTGAGGCGATATTCGTCGAAGAAGAAGGCCCGCGCCGCAGCGTCATGGCCTTCGACACTCTGGGAGATGTCGACCACGTCGCCCCCGGCACAGAAACCACGCCCTTCGGCATGGTCGATCAGGATGATCCGCACATCGGGGTCGTCGCGCCATTCGATCAGCGCGCGCGCCATGTCGCGCACCATCTGGCGGTTGAGGCTGTGCAGCGCCTTGGGCCGGTTGAGCCGAAGCCGCCCGGCAAGGCCTTCCTTGATCGCCAGCACGTCGTTGCTGCCCACCGCTGCGTCCACCACGTCGATCATTTCATCATGACGTAGGAGCCGGGGGCGGGCTCAATCCCGCCTTTGATGACCCGCGCCGCGACCGGCTTGTTCGGCCCTTGGCCGTCGAGCCATCCGGTCCACAATGGCCACCAACTGCCCTCATGCCGATCGGCCCCTTCGAACCACTCGGCGGCGCTTTCGGGCCGGGCGAGCGAGGTCCAGAAGCCGTGCTTGTTGCGGCTCGGCGGATTGATCACCCCGGCATTATGCCCCGACCCGCCGAGAATGAAGTCGGCGCCGATGTCGCGCGCCCCGCGATACACCGCTTCCCACGCCGAAACGTGATCGTCCTTGAGCGCGATTACCAAGATCGGGGTATCGATCGCGGCGAGGTCGATCGCGACCCCACGCACCGCGAAGCCAGCGGGCTCCTTGAGGCGATTGTTGAGCAACAGATCGCGGTTGTAGCTTTTGAGGAAGGCAGCCGGGATCCGCGCGCCATCCTCGAACCATGTCAGCAGGTCCGATGGTGGCGCTGGCTTGTCGAGCAAATAATGCTGGACCACGCTCGACCAGATCAGATCGTTGGCACGCATTGCCGCGAATAGCCGCTGGAGCTCGAGGCTGTCGATATATCCCTGACGCTCGAGATGATCCTCGAGCGCCGACAAATGCCCCTCGTGGACGAACGCCGACCAGTCGCGCATGTCGGCGAAATCGACCAAACTGCCGATCAGGGTCGCCGAATTGACGTCCTTGCCGCGACCTTCCCCCGCCAGATAGGCCAGAGCGATCGCTACCAGCGTCCCGCCGAGGCAGAAAGCGAACAGGTCGGGCGCAGCCTTGGTGCGTCTGGCGACTTCGCCGATCGCGGTAACGACCCCGTCGACGACATAATCCTCGACGCCCTTGTCTTTCAGTTCGGCGCCGGGATTGACCCAGGAGACGACGAACACTGTTCGCCCTTGGTCGACTAGCCATTTGACCATGCTCTGCTCAGGCACCAGGTCGATCATGTAATAACGGTTCACCAGTGGCGGGACATAGAGCAACGGCGCTTCGGCCACCTTGGCGGTGGTCGGCGTGTACTGGATCAGTTGGAACAATTCATTTTGGAACACCACCTCGCCCAAGGTCGAGGCGATGGTCTTGCCCTTGACGAACGCGCTGTCGTCGGTGCGGCGCTGGACGATTCCCTTGCCGCTCACCATGTCCTCTATCAGATGCGCGAACCCCTGGACCAGGTTGGCGCCGTTGGTTTCCTTGGTGCGCTTGACCACGTCGGGGTTGGTGGTGGCGAAATTGGCGGGCGAGACTGCGCCGAGATATTGGTCGAGCAGGAAGCGCATCGTCGCCTTGCCGCTGTCCGGCCCATCGCCCATCGACACCACGTCGCGAAGCTGTTGCGAGGCAAGCAGATACGCGTCTCGGACGCCGCGGTAATATGCATCGTCCTGCCATTCGGGACTGGCGAAACGGCGGTCGCGGGGTTTGTCCCCGGTCTGGCCCGACATCGCGCTTTTCCAATAATCGCCCCATTGCCTGGCAGCGTCGGCCTGGACCTGCATCAGATCCTGCGGCCGCATCGCGAGCCCCATTGCGAAATCGCTCGTCGCCCGGGCAATCGCCAACGGATCGAACGGCAGCGTCGGCTTGGTGGTCATCATCTTCTGCGCCGCCTCGGTCAGGCGGCGGGTGAGGTCGGGGATCACATTTTCTCCGGGCATTATTGCCGCGTCAATTCGCGACCGACGATCATGCGCATCACCTGGTTGGTCCCCTCGAGGATCGAATGGACCCGAAGGTCGCGCCAGAAGCGCTCGATCGGATAATCCTGGAGATAGCCATAGCCACCGTGGAGCTGGAGCGCGCGATCCACCACCGAGCTTCCGGTGTCGGTCGCGAGGCGCTTGGCCATCGCTGCAAACTTCGTCTTGTCCGGCGCGCCGTCCGTCACCTTGGCCGCGGCGACGTAAAGCAAATAACGCGCCGCCTGCAGCTCGGTTTCCATGTCGGCGAGCATGAACTGGGTGTTCTGGAAGTCGGCGATCGCCTTGCCAAATTGCTTGCGTTCCCGGGTGTAGCTTACCGCTTCGTCGAGGCAGCGCTGCGCCCCGCCCAAGCTGCAAGCGCCGATGTTGAGCCGCCCGCCGTCGAGGCCCATCATCGCGATGCGGAAGCCCTCTCCCTCGCCGCCGACGCGGTTGGCGACCGGCACCCGGACCTCGTCGAAATTGACCTGCGCGGTGGGCTGCGAATGCCAGCCGAGCTTTTTCTCGTTGGCGCCGAAGCTGACGCCCTTCATCTCCTTTTCGATGACCAACGCGCTGATGCCCTTGGGGCCATCCTCGCCGCTGCGGACCATGGTCACGTAAATCTCATTCTCGCCGCCGCCGGAAATGAACGCCTTGGATCCTGAAACGACATAATGGTCGCCGTCGAGGACCGCCTTGGTCTTGAGCGCCGCCGCGTCGGACCCTGACGATGGTTCGGTCAGGCAGTAGCTGCCGATTCGGTCCATCGGGATCATCGACGGAAGATACTTCGCCTTGACCTCGTCCGAACCAAAGCGGTCGATCATCCACGCCGCCATATTGTGGATCGAGATGAACGCGCTGGTCGAGGGACATCCATAGGCCATCGCCTCCATGATCAGCGCTGCCTCCAGGCGGCCAAGCCCGATCCCGCCGCTTTCCTCGCTGACGTAGATCGACCCGAAGCCAAGCTCGGCGGCCTGCCTGATCGTGTCGCGCGGGAAAATGTACTTCTCGTCCCACTCCGAAGCGAACGGCGTGATAGCGTCGGCGGTGAATTTCTGCGCCATCTCCTGGATCTGGCGCTGGTCGTCGGTCAGGTCGAATTGGCTCATGGGGCTGCCATTAGCGGCGGGGCCTCGCTCAAGCCAGCCCTTCCGCCTTCATCACCGCCTGGACCGAAGGGCGTTCGTCCATCCGCTTGCGGAACGCGACGAGGTTGGGCCATTTGGCCAAGTCGATGCCGAGGCTTGCGGTCCAGCCGAGCATCGCGAACAGATAGGGGTCGGCGACGGTCATCGACGGGCCGGTGAGATAGTCCTGCCCGTCGAGCGACTGCTCGAGGAAATCGAATTTCTTGCCCACCATGTCCCGCGCACCGGTCTTGATCTCGTCGCTCGACGCCGGGTTGAACAGCGGACCAAAGCTCTTGTGTACATCGCTGCCGAGGTAAGCGAGCCACTCGATCACGCGATAGCGTTCGAGGCCAGTGCCCGGAAACAACGTCTCGTGACCAGCCTTTTCGCCGATATATTGCAGGATCGCGCCATTTTCGGTGAGTACCTCCTCGCCGATCCCCAGCGCCGGAACCGCGCCCTTGGGATTGATAGCGAGATAATCTGCCCCGCTCGCGGTCTTCTTGGCGCGGATGTCGACCGCTTCGCTGTCGTGCGGAAGGTTGGTCTCGTGGAGCAGGATATGCGCCGCCTGGCTGCACGCGCCGGGGGAATAATAAAGTTTCATCGCAAATTCCTCACGCGCCGCAGCGGCTGTAGGTCAGATTGACCGCCGGTTCCTGTGCGGCGGCGGCGTCGGTGCGGCGTTGGAGCTTGTCGTTGACCATCTTCAGTCGCTCGACTCGCTGCCACGTCTGGCCTTCGCCGGTGAAGCCGTAATTGGCGTCGAAACTGTTGGTGGATGCGCCGAGCACCTTGCCGAGCGTGCCGCGCGATTCGTAAAAGGTCAGCTGGGCATCATTGATCGTCAGCAGGCCCTTGGCATCGCCGCGGGTCGAGGTGCAGTCGGCTCGGTTGAGCCCCCAGCGACCGTGGAATTGCGCGGGGATCTGGGTCGGCAGCGCGGCGGGCGTGGCCTCATTCGTCGCAACCGGCGCGCCGCCTTCCTCGCTAGGCGGAAGCGTCTCGACCTCGGCATTGGCAGCCTCGGCAGCGTTGATCTCATTGTCGATCGCGATGTCGGTGTCGTTGGCGGGCTGCTGGCAGGCGGCAAGCGCCAAGGCGAGCAAAGCAGGCAAAGTGAAATTACGCTGTGTCATGCCCGACCAACGCCTCGGCCTCGATTTCGATGCGCCATTCGGG
>JAJAZM010000002.1 GCA_026785645.1 Sphingomonas bacterium
AGCGTGGGCGACGTCGATATATTCGGAGATGACGGTCGCGGTCGGGACGTCGGGGCGGGCGATCAGCTCATAGGTGCCGACCCGCAGGATCGCCTTCATCGGCTTGTCGAGCCGCGCCAGGCTCCAGCCTTCGGCGAGCCGGTCGGTAATCAACACGTCAATCTCCTCGCGCCGCGCATCGGTGCCGGTCACGACATCATCGAAAAACGCCTGCTCGGCGTCGGCATAAGTCGCATCCTCGATCGTCGCGCCGAGGCGATGCTGGTGAAATTCGTGGAGCAATTGGGCGAGCGGGGTCGCCTCCATCTCGAGCTGGTACAAGGCCTGGACCGCAGCGAGGCGGGCTGCGGAACGCGAGAGCGATCGGGTGGACTTGGGGCGAATGGACATGGGCGCGCCTCTACCCGCTCAGGCCGATGTCAGGAAGGGCAGAAGCGCCGTCGCCACCGCTTCGGGCGCCTGCCACGGCGCGAAATGGCCGACTCCGGGGAGCGGGAACAGCTCGACGTCGTCGCCGACCTCGCCGATATTCTCGATCAGGATGGGGAGCAAGGCCTGGTCGTCGAGCCCCCAGATGACCCGCACCGGCACCTTGATTTTCGGAACATGATCGACCCACTCGGGCAATGCCGCTTCCGCGCCCGGCGCGGGGACGAAAATCCGGCTGGCACGGTACCAGTTGAGCATCGCGGTCAGCGCGCCGGTCTGGCCCCAGTCGTCGATATACTGCTTGCGCTCGTCGGGCGGGATGCTGTCGAGATCGACATGCTTGGTGAAGCTCTTGTCGAAGAAGGTGTCGAGCCCCATCCGTGCGATTCCGGCTTCCATGCCGGGGGTGCGGAAGGCATTCATATATTGCGAAGCGGCACGCTGCTCGGGGTGGCCGATCAAGCTTCGCTGGAAGATCGACGGATGCGGCGAATTGATGATCGCGAGACGCTCGATGCGCGGATTGCCGCCGATCGCCGCGGCCCAGGCGATCGCCCCGCCCCAATCGTGGCCGACCAGCGCGAAGCGATCGATCCCAAGCGCATCGGCCAGCGCGAACAGATCGGCAACCAGTGTCTCGGTGGTATAATCGGCGACGTCCTGCGGCTTGTCGCTTGCGCCGAAGCCGCGCAGGTCGGGCATGATCAGGCGGAGGTCCGCTTCGAGCAATGGGACGAGATCGCGCCAAGTTCGGTGCGATTCGGGAAAGCCGTGGACCAGCATCACCGGCGGCGCATCGGCCGGCCCGGCGAGCGCGACATTGATCGTGATTCCGGTCGAGAGGGGGAGTCGGCGCTGTTCGGTCATGGGTAACTCACCGTCTTGGGCACCGCTGGGATCGC
This sequence comes from Sphingomonas bacterium, assembly GCA_026785645.1. Lineage (GTDB taxonomy): Bacteria > Pseudomonadota > Alphaproteobacteria > Sphingomonadales > Sphingomonadaceae > Sphingomicrobium. The sequence goes on from JAJAZM010000002.1 coordinate 1,332, forward strand.
GATCCATTCTTCCTCATCGCCGGGGACGAGCGGAAAGCGGCGCGCGGTCCAGTCGTCCCTGGCCTGGACAATGCGGTCGCGCGAGGAAGAAACGAAATTCCACCACACGTGTCGCGGCGTGGCAAAGGCTTCGCCGCCGAGCAGCAAAGCGCGGGCGGCAGAGTCGGCCTTGAGCGTAAGCGTTTCGCCGGGGGCGAGGATGACCAGGTTGAACAAGTTGAGCGGGACGCCATCGAGGCTGGCCGTACCTTCGGTCAGCATCACCGCGCGCTCGTCGGCCCCGGCCTCAATCGGCAGGCTGGCGCCGGGAGCGAGAATGATGTCGGCATAAATCGTCTGGCTATGCTGGGTGACGGCGGACGTCTGCCCCCACAAGGTTCCGATCAGCACGCGGGCGGTGAGGCCGTCGCCCTCGACCAATGGCAGATCATTGGGGCCGACATGCTCGAACTCCGGGGCGATTTCTTCCTTGCCGTCGGGAAGCGCCAGCCAGGTCTGCATGCCGTAGAAGGATGGGCCATCGGCGCGTTCGGGGGCGGGAGAGCGCTCGCTGTGGACGATCCCGCTGCCCGCGGTCATCAGATTGATCGCGCCGGGGCGGATCACCTGGTCCGAACCCACACTGTCGCGATGCTGGATCGCGCCGTCGAACAAATCGGTGACGGTGGCGAGGTTGATGTGCGGGTGCGGGCGGACATCCATGCCGTGTCCGGGGGGAAGGCGCGCCGGACCGAACTGGTCGACGAAGATGAACGGCCCAACCATCGTCCGCGCCTTCGCCGGGAGCGCGCGCCGGACCTTGAAGTCGCCGAGGTCGTGGGTGACGGGACGAATTTCGATCATGGCGCCAGATTCGCTCCAACTTCGCGTTCGTTCGGAATGGAGGGCCAGGGCCAGCTTGTCACCCCAGCGACTCGCTCACCCCCCCAACAGGGGGGTCATCAACTTCAGAATCAACTTCACTTATTTCGAAACGTCCGCGCGGCGCGGTGGATGCTTCAACTCGGACGTGGACGACAAGGGCCATAGTTATTCTTAACCACATCGGTTCCCTGTAGGAAAGTGGTTTCTGCTTATTCCCCTGGTGCCAATGCGCGGATGGTGAGGGCGTGGACGCGTTGCTCCATCAGGTCGCCGAGCGCGGCATAGACCGTGCGCTGGCGGGCGACCCGGTTGAGCCCGGCAAAGGCGGCGCTCTCGATGACCAAGGCGAAATGGCTCTCGCCATGGCCGTCATGCCCGGCGTGACCGATGTGATGGTCGCTCTGGTCGTCGAGCTCGAGCCGGGTCGGGGCGAGGGCCGCGACCAGGCGTTGCCTGATCTCGGTGGCGACCGGGCCGGGGGTGGTGGCGATACTGTCCATGGCGGCTATATATAGAGCGAATGAGCAGCAAGGCGAGCAAATGGCATGGGCGGATCGAAGGCGCGGCGGCGCATTGCGCCGTGCCGGGGTGCCGAACCGCTGGCGAATATCGTGCCCCGCTCTCCGCCGGGGACTTCGACGGACCGGGCGAATATCTCTATCTGTGCCTCGATCATGTCCGCGCCCATAATGCGCGCTACAATTATTTTGCGGGGATGAGCCCTGACGAGATCGAGGCCGCCCAGTCGCCGATCGCCGGATGGGAGCGGGCGACTCGGGCGTTCGCTTCGGCTGGCGCGGGTCCGAGCCCGCCGTGGAACGATTTCGCCGATCCGCTCGACGCGATTTCGGCGCGCTTTCGGCCAGGGATGCAGCGCGTGCGGCCCGACCGCTTCACCACCGGCGAGCGCCACGCGCTGGACGTGATGGGGCTGAACGAGGAGGCCGACCGGATGGCGCTGCGCCGGCGCTATTCGGAACTGGTGCGGCGCTACCACCCCGATCGCAACGGTGGCGACCGGGGCTTCGAGGGCAAGCTCGGCGAGGTCATCGAGGCGTATAATTTGCTCAAGGGATCAAGCGCCTTCGCGACTTAGATACGGTCGGAGCACCCAACGGAAAGTGCGTGCGACATGGACGGCCCCCGCGCCGCGCGGGCTGTGCATCTCAGCCTCCGATCGTCACGACCGGTTTGAAGCCGCCCCAGAACATGCGCTTGCCGTCGAACGGCATATCGTCGGGCTTCATCCGTTCATCCTGCATGATCTTGGCCCAGCCTTCATCGCGGGTCTGCTTGTCGGGCCATTCGAGGAAGGAGAACACCACCGCCTCGCCCTCCTCGGCCTTGACGGCGCGGCGATAGTCGGTCTGCTTGCCCTCGGGGACGTCGTCGCCCCACGCCTCGAGCGAGCGGATCGCGCCATGCTCGCGGAAGATGCCCGCGGCCTTGGTCGCCATGGCGCGATAGGCGTCGCGCTTGGCTTCGGGGACCGGGGTAACGAAGCCGTCGGCATAACCGGTGGTGGTGCCGGCGGTTTGGCCCTCGTCGATCAGTGGGGTGAAGCCGCCATAGATCATCCGCACGCCGTCGAACGGCATCGGATTCTGTTTGGGGTCCATGCGCGGATCGGCCGCTTCCTTGCCCTCCATCTGCGCCGTCATCCTGGCCATTGCGGCGTCGCGGGTCGCCTTGTCGGGCCATTCGATCCACGAGAAGACGACGGTTTCATCCGCCTTCGCCTGGACCGCGCCCTTGAAGTCGGTGACCTTGCCGTCGGGCACGTCGTCGCCCCAGCATTCGAAAATGCGTTTCGCACCCATTTCGGCGAACATCGGGTCAGCCTTGCCGGCATGATGATGAACTTTTGCTTGTTCGCATTGGGCACAGCCAGCACGAATCCGTCGATATAGGTCATCTTCATTCTCCTGTTGGATTGGGGTCAGGCAGAAACGGCGTCGGCCATCGCCGCGCTCGCTGCCGCGACATCCATCCACATCACTTCCCAGATGTGGCCGTCGGGATCCTCGAAGCTGCGGCCATACATCCAGTCGGAGTCCTGGATTGGGGTGGGATCGATCAGCGCGCCTTGCGCTTGCGCCTTGGCGGTGATCGCGTCGACCGCCCCGCGACTGTCGCGCGACAGCGCTAGCAGCACTTGCGCATTGGTCTTCGCGTCGGGGATCGCCTTCGGGGTGAAGTCGGCCCAGCGGGCATGGGTCAGCAGCATGACGTTCACTTCGGTCGAGAAGCTCATCATCGCCGCATTCCGATCGGTGAACTGCGGATTATTGGTTGCGCCGATCGATTCGTAAAAAGCCTTCGACCGCTCAAGGTCGGTTACCGGCAGGTTGACGAAAATCATCTGAGACATATTGCTTTTTACCTCCTGAACAACTCGATTCGGCTTGCGTTTACACCCGATAAGTCATAATTAACAACCGTGAAGTTAGAAAAGATAACCAATAAGCGGTCAAGCGACGCTAAACGGCGGTACGGCGATGCCTGCGGGACCGCGCACGCGCTCGAGCTGATCGGCGATCGCTGGAGCTTGCTGGTGCTTCGCGAATTGATGCTTGGTGGGCGGCGATTCTCCCAATTGCGGGGCGACCTGCCTGGGATCAGCGCCAATGTGCTGACCCAGCGATTGGCCGAGCTCGAGGCACGCGGGCTGGTTGCGCGAAAGCGGCTTCCGCCGCCGGCGTCGGTCCAAGTGTATGAGGCGACGCCGTGGGGGCTCGAGGCCGAGCCGATCGTCCAGGCGCTGGGCCGCTGGGCAGCGCGATCGCCGGGGCATGACCCGACGCTGCCGTTGTCGGGCGTGTCTCTGATGCTGTCATTCGGGACGATGTTCGATCCCGACCGGGCGAAGAAGTTCGATGGCCGGATCGGTTTCCGGCTCGGTCCCGATTCTTATCTGGCGCGGATCAAGAAGGGCCGGTTCAAGGTGGCGCGTGGCGAGGCCGGGGCGGGGGATGTCTTGTTGACCGCTTCGCCGACCGCGATCGCGGCGGTGGTCTATGGCGGCGCGCCGATCGACAGCCTGCTGGTCGAAGGCGACCGCCAGTTGGCCGAGCGCTTCGTCAAATTGTTTCCACTTCCGGCGAAAGTCGATGCGCTCGCTTCTTGAGGCGTAAGCGCCAAGGCCCTAAGGCGTGGGCATGACCGATATTCCCAATGTGACGCTGGACAGCCGCGAAGACACCATCCTCGCCCGGCCCGACAAGATGGTGAAAGCGCGCGACGCGTTCGGGATCGACAGCGACATGGAGATTCCCGCGTTCAGCGAGGCCGACGAGCGGGTGCCCGATCTCGACCCGGCTTACGTGTTCGACCCCGATACGACATTGGCGATCTGCGCCGGCTTCGCGCGCAACCGGCGAGTGATGATCCAGGGCTATCACGGCACCGGCAAGTCGACTCACATCGAGCAAGTCGCGGCGCGGCTTAACTGGCCGACGGTGCGGATCAACCTCGATGCGCATATCAGCCGGATCGACTTGGTTGGGCGCGACGCGATCGTGCTCAAGGACGGCCAGCAGGTCACCGAATTCCGCGAAGGCTTGCTGCCATGGGCGCTGCAGCATCCGGTGGCGCTGGTGTTCGACGAATATGACGCCGGGCGGCCCGACGTGATGTTCGTCATCCAGCGGGTGCTCGAGACCGAGGGCAAGCTGACCCTGCTCGACCAGAATCGGGTGATCCGGCCCAACCCGTGGTTCCGGCTGTTCGCGACTACCAACACCGTCGGGCTGGGCGATACCACCGGGCTGTATCATGGCACGCAGGCGATCAACCAGGGCCAAATGGATCGCTGGAACATCGTCGCGACGCTCAATTATCTGCCCGCCGCGACCGAGGCGCAGATCGTGCTCGCCAAGTCGGGCGAATATGACAATGTCGACGGCAAGACGACGGTCGAGAAGATGGTCAAGGTCGCCGACCTGTCGCGGCAGGGCTTCATCAACGGCGATATTTCGACGGTGATGAGCCCGCGCACGGTGATCAGCTGGGCGCAGAATGCGCTGATCTTCGGCGACGTCGGCTATGCCTTTCGAGTGTCGTTCCTCAACAAATGCGACGAGAGCGAACGTTCGGTGATCGCCGAATATTACCAGCGGGTGTTCGGGACCGATTTGCCCGAAAGCCTGGTCGGTCGGGCCTAGGCCTGGCGGCGGCCGAAGCCCCTGGTTGCGCCGGCCGGACCTGAGGTCGGCGGCGGAGCGGACGGCGCGGGGGCCGGGTTAGCGGCGCTAATCTCGCGCTCGAATTCGCGCATGCGCTCGGCGATTCGTTCGTCGAACGACAAATGGGCATCCGAATCCTTGATCCGCCCCAGGCGCACGCTGCGAATCGCGCTGGTCCCGGTGTAGAACATCCAGAAGCGAAGCGCGGTCATGATCGCGGCGATCAGTAGCGGAATAGCCAAGAACGAAAACGAAGTGCCGCCAAACGGCAATTCCACCCCTTGTGCACGCGCCTGTCTTAACTCCGCCATGCTTAGCAAAACGTTTAAGCCAAGTGCGGCGTTGACCTGAGCAGGGCGCAGCGGCACATCGAAAGAACATTTATGGCTGCATCCAATCTCGACCGTTTCCGCAGCGCGCTGGCCAGCGCGTCGCGCGCGATTGCCCGCGATGCCGAGGCCGATGTGGTGTTCGGGACTGAGAGCAGCAGCACTCCGGGCAAGGTTGCGCGGGTAGTTTCGCCCGGGGCGGGGCTCGAACCGCGGCTGGTCGCCGAAGCGCGCGGCGCGGCCGATTCGGCGGCGCTTCGGCTGCGCCATCACGATCGGGCGGTCAATGCCGCGCTGTCCCCCGCCGATTTCGAGGCGCGGAGCGTGTTCGATGCGCTTGAGACAGCGCGGGTCGAAGCGCTCGGATCGCGCTCGATGGACGGGGTCCGGGCCAATCTCGATCATCATGCCGAAGCGCGGGTGCGCAGCGATGCGATCGGCCGGGCGCGGACCGCCGAAGAAGTACCGCTGGCGACTGCGGTCGGACTGATCGCGCGGCAGCGGCTGACCGGGGCCGAGCCGCCAGCGGCAGCGGCGGCTGGACTGACGCTGGTGCGGGCGTGGATCGAGGAGAAAGCCGGGGCCGAGCTCGACGCGCTGGCGCTGACCATCGACGACCAGCGCGCCTTTGCCGAAATGTCGCGGCGACTGCTGGAGGATCTCGAGCTCGAGACGGCCGCGGATCCCGCCGAGCAGGAGCCCGAGGACGAGGGCAGGGATGATGGCGGCGAGGATGACGGCCCCGACGACAGCGATGATCAGGAGCAGGACCAAGGCGCCGAAAGCGGCGAAATGGAGATGCGCTCGGATCGCGCCGAAGATGACGAGGGTAACGAGGACCAGCAGGAGCGCGAGGGCGAACTCGATGATGGCGAGGCGTCGAGCGGGGACGACGGCGAGCAGGCGCGCGGGACATCGTCGCGGCGCAACTGGCTCGACGAGCCGGCAAGCAATTATGCGCCCTTCACCACCCGCTTCGACGAGATCGTCGCCGCCGCCGACCTATGCGACGAGGAGGAATTGGCGCGGCTGCGGGCCTATCTCGACCAGCAGATGGCAAGCCTCTCGGGGGTGGTGACGCGACTTGCCAACCGGTTGCAGCGGCGGTTGATGGCGCAGCAGGCGCGAAGCTGGGACTTCGACCAGGAAGAAGGTTTGCTCGACGCCGCCCGGCTGGCGCGCGTGGTGGTCAGCCCAAGCCATAATTTGTCGTACAAGATCGAGCGCGAGACCGAGTTTCGCGACACGGTGGTGTCGCTGCTGATCGACAATAGTGGCTCGATGCGCGGGCGGCCAATCTCGATCGCGGCGATGTGTGCCGATATCCTGGCACGGACGCTCGAGCGGTGCGGCGTGACCAGCGAAATTCTCGGTTTCACCACCCGCGCGTGGAAAGGCGGGCAGAGCCGCGAGGCATGGCTGGCCGAGGGACGACCGGCAACTCCGGGGCGGCTCAACGACCTCCGCCATATCGTCTACAAGCGCGCCGACGAGCCCTATCGCCATGCGCGCAAAAACCTCGGGCTGATGATGCGCGAAGGACTGCTAAAGGAGAATATCGACGGCGAGGCGTTGCTTTGGGCGCATCGGCGATTGCTTGCCCGGCCCGAGGAAAGGCGGATCCTGATGGTCATCAGCGACGGCGCACCGGTCGACGATTCGACCGCTTCGGCCAATGGAGGGACTTATCTCGAGCGCCATCTGCGGCAGGTGATCGGATGGATCGAAAACAAGTCGAGTGTCGAATTGTCGGCGATCGGGATCGGTCATGACGTGACCCGATATTACAGCCGGGCCGTGACGATCATGGATGCCGAGCAACTGGGCGGGGCGCTGATCGAGCAACTCGCGACGCTGTTCGAACGACGATGAAGATTTGGGTTCGAACGCCGATGAACAGTAGCCGGACAAAAAAATGGGCCCGGGGCAATTTCTTGCCCCGGGCCCTCCTCGTTACGCGACGCGAGGGTACAGATTGGCCTGAGCCAACATCGGTGACGGGGAAAAGGGGGATAAACCCCGTCGCTGCAATGACTTATACCCGGTCTGCAGCGACCGCAGGCTGAACGAAGCGTGCAGCAGTCATTCAGCAAATCGTGGATTTTCAGTGGATTGATGTTCGTCGGTTTGTTGGTCGGTGCACATCGTTATCTAGGGGGGCTGCCCGACCGTGAGGAGCGCGCCGCCGCGCGGGTCGAGCTCCGCCTCACCCCGGTGAGGATCGCACCAGATGCCGCACGGCCCTTGCGGATTGCCGGCGCATGGCGACTTACCTCGGACGATCCGCGATTGGGCGGCGTGTCGGCGCTGGCGATTGATCGCGGCGGGTTTGTCGCGCTGACCGATTCGGGCGTGGTGATTCGCATGGCGCAGCCGGCGCGCGGGCGTCAGTTCGCCGAATTTCGCGATTTGCCGGCCGGGCCGGGATCGGCGCGCTTCAAGGCCGGGCGCGACAGCGAGGCACTGGCGCGCGATGTCACGGGGCGCGGCTGGTGGGTGGCGTTCGAGAATCGCCACGCGGCATGGCTGTTTGATCGCGATTTTACGCGGGTCGAGCAAAAAACCAGACTTGGGCAACTCGGCTGGCGGGCCAATGAGGGTGCCGAGGGTGCGCTGTCGACGACGGCGGGGCTGTGGCTTTTTCCCGAAGGCGGTGCGGAGATGGTGCGGGTTGGCGATAGCGGCGCGGTCGAGCGGATCGCGCTGGCCAATGATCAGGGTCGGCTGGCGGATGTCACAACACTGCCTGACGGGCGGACGATCGTCCTTGCCCGAAGCTTCAGTCCGGCAGGGTTCTCGGCGCAATTGCTATTGCTCAATGGTCGAACATTGACGCCGCTGGCGACGCTCGAACTCGGGCGGCTCGACAATCCCGAGGCGATTGCCGCCGAAGCGTTGGCGGGTGGCGGAACGCGGTTGTGGGTGATGACCGATAATGACTTTCGCCGGCGCGTGCCGACGCTTTTGGTGGCGCTGGACTGGGCGAGTTAGGCCGCAGGCATTGGCTAGGCTTAAGCCGCAGCCTGGCCCTTCTTGGCGATCTCGCGCTTGAGCCTGCGGACGCGAAGGCTGAGCTTCTCGTCATTGGTCTTGGCGAGCCAGTTATCGAGCCCGCCGACATGCTCGACCGAACGCAGGCCGTGGGTCGAAACCTTGAGCTTGACGCTGCGCTCGAGCGAATCAGACAGCAGCGTAACGTTCTGCAGGTTCGGCAGGAACGTCTTCTTGGTCTTGTTGTTGGCGTGGGAAACGTTGTTGCCCACCTGCCGGGTCTTGCCGGTCAGCTCGCAAACGCGCGACATAATTTCTATCCTGATTTGAACGGAAGCCGATGCGTCCGGAAAGCGCCGCCCGATAGCCTTGCACTTTGCAGCAGTCAACCGCTAGGCGGTATCAGTGAAGCAATGCATTGACCGGGACCGTGTTGGAAACCCGCTGCAATGTCGAGTGTGGAGGGCATCTTTATGCGTCGAATCATCCTGGTCCTGATCGTCGCGATCGTCGCGCTGATCGCCGCCATCCAACTTGGCCTGCTAAGTTTCAAGCAGGACCGCCCGGCCGCCGTGCCCGGAGTCGAAGTCACCTCGAACGGGATTACCGCCACCGGTGGCCAGACCCCGACCTTCGACGTGCAGACCGGCACGGTCGCGGTCGGAACGCGCAACGCCAATGTCGCGGTGCCGGTGCCGACGCTCGAAGTGCGCGGCCCCGGGACCAACCAGGTCGCTCCCGCACCTCCCCCGGCGCAGGCTCCGCCGGCACCGGCGCCGGCACCGCAATAAGCAGTGGTGTCCGGTCGCCGATGAGCGGGTTTCCGTTTCCGGCACCGATGCGCCGCGCGCTAGACCTTGCGGCGCAAGCCGCGGCGGCGGGCGAAGTGCCGGTTGGCGCGGTGATCACCAAGGACGGGCAGGTCGTTGCCGAGGCGCGCAATGCGATGCGCGGCTCGATCGACCCGACCGCGCATGCCGAAATGGTGGCGATTCGCGCCGCCGCGACCGCGCTCGGCCAGCCGCGGCTCGACGGGTGCATCTTGTGGGTCACGCTCGAGCCATGCGCGATGTGCGCGGCAGCGATCGGGCTGGCACGAATCGCCGCGCTCAACTTCGCCGCTGGTGATCCCAAGGGGGGCGCGGTCGACCATGGGGCACGGATTTTTGCCCAGCCGACCTGTCATCACCGGCCGGCCATATTGTCGGGGATCGGCGAGGCCGAAGCCGCGGCGCAACTGAAAGCATTCTTCGCGACCCGGCGAGGCTAGCCAAGGGCGCTTGTCGTCGCGGCACCGGAACGGCTAGGGTCAGCGCCATCAATGAGCCAAACCTTGCTCCCTTTCCCCTGGATAGACCTGGTCCTGATCCTCGCGCTGATCGCCATCAACGGCGTGCTGTCGATGAGCGAGCTGGCGATCGTCTCGGCGCGCGAGGCGCGATTGAAGGCGATGGCCAAGAGCGGCAGCGGCGGCGCCAAAGTCGCACTCCAGCTTGCCTCTGATCCCGGTCGGTTCCTGTCGACGGTGCAGATCGGGATCACCCTGATCGGTATCTTGGCAGGTGCGTTCTCGGGGGCTCGGCTTGGCACCCCGGTGTCACAGCGACTGGCGTTGCTGGGGATCGAACCCGAGATGGCCGACACGATCGGCTTCCTGCTCGTGATCGTGCTGACGACCTACGCCAGCCTGGTCATCGGCGAGCTCGTCCCGAAGCAATTCGCGCTTCGTAAACCAGAACCGATCGCAGCGACCATGGCGCGGCCGATGCTGTGGCTGTCGAAGGCCACCGCGCCGTTCGTATGGCTGCTCGACCGGACCAGCGCGGCAATCTTCAAAGCGCTCGGGCTGAAGCGCGAAGGCGAGAATTCGGTAACCGCCGAAGAACTTCACCTGGTCGTCGCCGAAGCCCATATTTCGGGCGTGATCGAGGAGAATGAGCGGGCGATCATTTCCGGGATCGTCCGGCTGGCCGACCGTCCGGTGCGCGAAGTGATGACTCCCCGAACCGAGATTGACTGGATCGATGTCGGTTGCGACCGCGACCAGATCCTGGCCGTGCTGGCCGCCACGCCGCACAGCCGGCTGCCGGTGGCGCGCGGGTCGGTCGACGACATCGTCGGGGTCGTCTCGGCGCGCGATTTGCTGCTGGAATCGCTTGCCGGTCATGACCTCAACCTGGCGCGGATCGTGAAGACCGCGCCGGTGATTCCCGATCTGATGGACGCGATGGACGCGCTTGCGGTGCTGCGCTCGGCCGAGGTGCCGCTGGCGCTGGTCCATGATGAATATGGTCACCTCGACGGGATCGTCACGCCCGGATCGATCATCGCCGCGCTCGCCGGGGCGTTCGCCAGCGATCTGGACCAGGATGAAGACCAGCCTTTGATCGAGCGGGAGGATGGCAGCTGGTTGGTGTCGGGCGCGGCCAGCGCCGACATGCTGACCGACCGGCTGGGTATGTCGATGGCGGTCGATCGCGATTTCTCGACGGTCGCCGGTTTCGCTTTGTCGGTGCTCAAGCATATCCCCGAGACCGGAGAGCGCTTTGCCCACGATGGCTGGTCGTTCGAAGTGGTCGACATGGATGGGCGCAAAATCGACAAATTGATCGCATCGCGACCGCGGCGCAGACGGCGCGACGATGAAGAAAGCCCGGTTTAAAGGCCGCAATCCGGGTGAGATCGGCCTCAAACCGCCCCGAAGCCGCCAAAACTGTGGCCTTGTTGCAACGTTACAGTTTGAAAACGATCCAGCCCGTTCCCGACTCGCAACTTTGCGCTATAGAAAGCCCTGGATCCGCATCAATTGGATGCAAAATAGGGGAGTCCCGCATGCGTAATTACCTGCTCGCCGCCGTGGCGGCCGCTGCGCTGACATCGCCGGCATTGGCCCGCGATAAGTCGACGTATGTTGGTGTCGAAGGCGGCATC
>JAJAZM010000003.1 GCA_026785645.1 Sphingomonas bacterium
ATCGGGATCATGAACATCATGCTGGTCAGCGTCACCGAACGCACCCGCGAAATCGGCCTTCGCATGGCGCTCGGTGCGAAGCGCAGCGACATCCGCAACCAGTTTTTGGTCGAGGCCGCAGTGCTGTGCGTCATCGGCGGCTTGATCGGACTGATCCTGGCAAAAATATTGGCCCGAGTTTTTGAAAAAGTCGCCGACTTCCCGGCGCCGATTGGCGTGGGGACGGTCGTCGGCGCTATCCTATTCTCGGCGTTTATAGGTCTTGCCTTTGGCAGCTATCCGGCGATCCGAGCCTCGCGCCTTTCCCCGATAGAGGCGCTTAGAAGTGAGTAGGTCTCCGGCAGTTTTTAATGCGCTCAAAGGGCTGCAGCTGAGAAACGTCTCGCCGCAGAATGAAACGCTTGAAGAATAGTAGAGCGCTGAGCCGTCGATCATAAAAAAATGTCCGGTTTCCGGTTTTGGCTTGTCAGAGCAGACAGTCTGCTAACGGCCACAAACGGACATTGGGCAGGGGCGTCCTGAATGGGACCAGAGAGAAAATGGAGTGCGGTAAAAGTGCGGTAAAAACGGGTCGCAACGGCCATTTGTCCTATCATTATTCCAATTGTCTGCGGTTACAAAACGGCTGATTACAGCGAAAAACTGGCTGAGGCGACTGCCTTGACATCGCAGGGGTCGCAAGTTCAATCCTTGCCACGCCCACCATTTTTTTCAGCGCGACAATCTCCTAATCCGAGCGAAAATGCGCCTGGATGCGGGTGTAGACGTCGCGATTCCAGCGGCCGTGTTCGGGCGGCCCGGAGGCGGAGGCTTTCCAGCCGACGAACGGACCCGACGCGGCGAATGGCGGACGGGCGCGGTTGATCGAGAGCATGCCGGCCTTCGTCTGGCCAAGGAAGCGGCGCTCGGACCCGGGATCGGCCGTGTAGATCGCGCCGAGCAGGCCGAAGGTGGTCGCGTTGTGAAGCACGATCGCATGATCGAGGTCGCGGGCGATCTGGATTGCGGCGAGCGGGCCGAACACTTCCTCGGTGAGCAGGGGATGATCGTCGGGGAGATTATGGAGCAGGGCCGGTGCGACCCAGCAGCCGGCTTGGGGAAGGTTGGCGGGGGCGGTGGAACTGGCGAGCGCGAGGAATCGCTGTTGGGCGGCGCGGTCGATCACCGGGCCGATCTGGGTGGCAAGGTCAGAAGGGTCGCCGAGGCGAAGGGCTTCGACCGCGGCGGCGAGTCGGTCGGTAAAGGCGGCAGCGATGTCGGTGAGCAGGATTACGCGGCGGATCGCGGTGCAGCGCTGGCCGGAGAAACTGAACATGGCGGTGGCGAGATCGGTGGCGGCGGCGTCGAGATCGGCGCTGGTATCGACGATCGCGGCGTTGCAGCCGCCGAGCTCGGCCTGGACCGGGAGGACGCGGTGCCCCGCGGCAGCGATGATTGCACCGCCGACCGGGACCGATCCGGTAAAGGACAATGTATCAAGGCCGCCGCGCTCAATCATTGCGCGGCCGGTAGCGGCGCCGCCGGTGATCAGCGCGACGCATTCGCCGAGGCCGGCGGCGGCGAGGCTGTCGGCCAGGAGCCGCGCGATAGCGGTGCCGGGGAGAGCGGGTTTCCAGATGGCGGTGTTGCCGAACCCAATTGCCGGGGCGAGCTTGCCGATCGGAATCGCGAACGGATTATTCCACGGGGTGATGAGCCCGACGCGGCCGATCGGGCGGTGGGTCACACTGGGAGCATCATATGCGTGGCGCTCGCCGAGAGTGGTGATGACGTGGGCGAGGAGGGCGAGTCCGTAGGTCACTTCGGCTTCGGCATCGGCGCGGGGTTTGGCCAGTGTCGAGATCAGTGACTCGACCCATTCTTCGCGGGTCGAGGTGAGCGATTCATGCCATTCGGCGAGGCGTTCGGCGGGGTGTTCTACTGGCTCCAACATCTTGATTTCATTGATGTCCATCGACGGAACTTCGGCGATGATACGCTGCTGGTCGCAAGGGTCGCGGTGGTGCCAGACGTCGGCGCGGCGCGTAATGACATTGGCCGCACGGCCGTCGAGCCAGCGCAGGGAAACGGCGGCGAAGGCGGGAGCGTCGGTGCCGACCAACGCCTCGTCAATCTCGACCTCCAGCCCGCGCGCATAAGCGTCGAGCGCGGTGGCGTGAATGCAGGCGTGGGCGTGCACCCCCGCGAGGCGCAGGCGGGTGATCCCGGCGGCGTCGAGCGCGTCGGCGAGACCGGGGGCATCGAACGCGCTGAAGAAGCGCTTGATGAACAAAGGTTCGCCGGATAGTTCGGTCAGCTCGGGCGGGGGCGTTGCATCGGGGGCGGCGTCGCGATGCGGCATGGCAACGCCGTCAGTGCGGACGTGGAAGATCGGCTCGCCCGAAGCGCGGGCGTCGGCAAGGGCCGCCGCGATGTTCGCCACCAGCATTGCGCGGGGCGGGGTCAGGCCCGGGCGAGCGAGATACTCCTCCTGCAAATCGATCAGCAGGAGGGCGCTTCGGCTCACAATAGCGGGCTCACAGCGGCTGGTCGGCCAGTACCGACATGAGCTTGGCCTCGACCGCCGCGCCGAATTCGGCGGTGCCGACGACACGGTGGCCGGGCATGACGAGGTCGCTGGTGGCGATCCCGGAGCGCAGGGTCTCGCGCACCGCTGCGCGAAGCGCCGCATCCGCCTCGGGCCAGCAGAAGCTTTCGCGAAGCATCATGCCCAAGGAGAAGATCTGGCCGATCGGATTGGCGATGTCCTTGCCCGCAATGTCGCGCGCGGCGCCATGGCCCGTCTGGTAGACGGCATGGCCCATATCGTTGAAATTGCCCGAGTAGGACAGGCCGCGCGAGGCGAGCAGCAGCGAGCCGCAATCGGCCAGCACATCGCCGAACATGTTGGGCGAGACGATGACGTCGAACTGGCGCGGGTCGGCGATCAATTGATAGACTGCATTATCGATTTCGAGCTCGGCCAGCGCGATCCCGGCGGCGGCCGCCATCTCCTCCGCGCAGCTGCGCCACAGCGACGAGATGGACGGGATCCCGCCCGGCTTGAGCACGACATGGACCTGACCACGGCGGGTCGCGGCAAGATCGAACGCGACCCCCATGATCCGGCGGACATCGGCTTCCTGATAATCGAAGCGGTGGCGCGCGACCCGGGCACCGGGCGTTCCTTCCTCGTCCCACACGCCCTGGTAAATCCCGCCCATATTCTCGCGCACCGCGACAATGTCGGTGGCGGCGGCGATTTCGGGGCGGACCGAGCCTGCCGCGCGAAGCTCGGGCAGCGGTTCGAGGGGCGTGAATTTGCAGTAGAGGTTGAAGCGGCGGCGAAGCTCATAGACGAAGCGATCGCCGCCCGGGCCGCAGAACATCGCGCCGCCCTTGGCGAACAATTCCTCGGCGAAACCGGTGACCTCTTCGGACAGGCTGGTGCCGAACTGCGCCTTGGCGGGGAGGCCGATCAGCCCGCCGTGGTGAAGTTCGAACCGCCGATTGCCATGCTCGCCAAGCACATCGAGCAGGCGCATCGCGACCGGCACGACCTCGACCCCGACGCCTTCCCCGAGGACCACACCGATATGGTGAACCCGGGCCGGATCGAAGGCGGCACAGGGCACGCCGAGGGCTTCGGACAGGCGCGGGCGCATCGGCTCGTCGAGGGTCAAGGGCTGGCTTGCAATCGTCATCTTCTGGCTAGGCATTTGGGGCAATTTTCGAGAGGTTATTCCTGCTCGCCCCGTAGAGTGCGGTCAGCTTGTTCGCAATCATCGCACGGGGAATCTTGCCCATCGCATTGCGCGGGATCGACCGGATCCTGACCAGGTGAAAGGTCCGGCCCTTGGGCAATTTGACGCGAATATGCTCGGCCACGGCCTTAAGATCGACGGTGTCGCGGGTGACGACGGCGATAGTCAGCAAATCACCCTCGGCCAATGGCATGACGCAGGCGGCGAGATCATCGACCCCGGGAAGAAAGGCGAGCCTGGCCTCGAGATCGACCGCATTGACCTTCCACCCGCCAACGTTGAAGGTATCGCCGCGCCGCCCCTCGATCGCCAGCAGGCCATCGTCGAGCAGCCGGCCAATATCGCCGGGGTAGAAATAGCCGGCGTCGAAATGGCTGCTGCCCTGGCCCGGTAGAGCTTCGGCATAGCCAGCGCTCATCAGATCGGCCTTGATCCGGACCAGCCCGAGCTGGCCCGCCGCAACAGGCTGCTTTCGATCGTCGACGATTTCGACAATCACCCCGTGGCGGACGTGGCCGACCGCGCCGACATGGCGATCGATGCTTGCACTATCGCCGATCGCAATGCTTCCGGTCTCGGTCGAGCCATAGCTGATCAGCAGCTGGTTGCAGGCGATTGCCAGTGCCGAATCGCGCACTGCGACCGGCAGTCGGCCGCCAAGGACGATGATCACACGATCAGCCCGGCCGTCCCAAGGATCGGAGAACCGCCGCAGCCGCTCGCCTAGCTGGACCGGCGAGGCGGCGATGAGGGTCGACTGACCAAGCGCGGTTTCGTCGCGGACGCGAAGCTGGGGATCGTCGGGGAGCAGGACAATGCCGCCGGCCCGCCACACCGCGAGCGGATAGCGAAAGCCAGCGGTGGTACGGATGTGGAGCAGGGGATAGAGGATCGTGTCGGGGCCGAGTGAAAGACCCCCATTGCCGTCGGTGGCGCCGATCTGGGCGACGAGGGCCTAGATCATCTTGCTGTCCCACACCAGGAACTTGGGTGTGCCGGTGGTGCCCGAGGTCAGGTTGATCCGCGCCGCAGACGCTTCATCGCCGGGTGGCGGGGCGGCGTCGGTAGCCGCCAGCGGAATAGCCGGATCGCAGTCAAACTCGATCCGCTTGAGCGACGAGGGAAGTCCGTCGAGCGATTCGCGCGCGCCGATCACGAGATCGATCATCCCCGCCTGGAGGGCAGCCGTCGCCGAGCTCGATTCGACGATCGAGACGTGCGCTGCGCCAAGGTGGATCGCGGCGAGGTGGGCGACCCAATTGGCATAGCTGTGGCCGTTGGACACCGTGCCGGCGCGGATCCCGGCCTTGGTGCCCGCGGTCACGCCCTTGGCGGCGAGCGACGCAGCAGCGGCCATCACATCGGCCACCAGCCGGCCATAGCCGATATCAAGTGCCCCGATGCGGACCGCGATGCGGTTCGGCGGGTGGCGTCCCAACGACGAAATGATCGTCACCCGCCGGCTCCCCCCGCCCGGATCAGCGTGGTTTGACGAAGCGCAGGGTCATCCGGTCGCTTTCGCCGATCGCGGCATAGCGTGCGCGGTCCTTGTCCTTGAGCGTGAAGGTCGGCGGCAAGGTCCACACGCCTTCGGGATAATCCTTGGTGTCGCGCGGGTTGGCGTTGATCTCGCTCGACGCGACCAGCTTGAAGCCGGCGGCTTCGGCGAGGCGGCGGACGGTCGACACCTTGACGTATCCGCTCTTCTTTTCGAGCGCGGCATCGGCCTTCTCGGGCAGTCGATGCTCCTCCACCCCGAGCACCCCGCCGGGCTTGAGCATGGCATACATCTGCTTGAACGCGAGATCGGCATAAGGCGCATCGCCCATCATCCAGTTGTGGACGTTGCGAAAGGTGACGACGACGTCGGCGGTACCCGCCGGAACCCCGGTGTCGGTCGCGGCGCGGACCGGAAAGGCGGCGGTGCGCGCGCGTCCGTAAAGCGGCGCGTTGGTCGCGGCGAGCTTGCGGAAACCGTTGAGGCCGCGATCCGGCGCCGCGGCATAATAAGTGCCGCCGCCATTGATTACGTACGGCGCGATGATCTCGCTATACCAGCCGCCGCCGGGGAAGATTTCGACCACGGTGTGCGATGGCTTGATCTTGAAGAAGGACAGGGTCTGCGCGGGGTGGCGATAGCGATCGCGCGCGACGTTGACGGCGGTGCGCGACGGCGAGGCGATCGCGGCGGCGAGGCTGTTCTTTGGCGCGGCGGCGAGGCTGTTCTTTGGCGCGGCGGCAGTGGAGGCGGTGGTCAAGGCCAGCCCGGCCAGCGACACAGCGGCGGTCAGCGAGAGAAAGGTGGGGGACAAGGCGAGCGACAGGCGACGGGACATGGATCACTCCTGAAAGTAAAGGTGTGACCCTATTTGCGACGTGGCGGACGGCGAGGCAAGCGCGCTTTGTTGCCAATTTGGTCGGGGCAGGACTAGCGTGAGCGATCGACCCCCTTCGGTGGAGTGATGTGCCATGCGTTTGTTAGCCCTGAGTGCCGCGATGCTGGTGCTTGCTGCCCCCGCCGCCGCCCAGCAGGGGGCATCGCTGAGCGAGCTTGCCGCGACCCCGGTAGTGACCGTGCGGATCGGCGAGAATCTCAAGCTGCCGCCCGACGAGGCGACCATCACGGTCACCAGCCAGTCGCGCGCGGCAACGGCATCGGCCGCGCTCGAGACCAACAAGGGCAAGACCGAGAAAATGGTCGGAGTGATCCGTGCGGCGGGGATCCCGGCCAAGGATGTGCAGACCCAGGGGGTCAGCCTCAATCCAGATTATGCCTATGAGACGGTAAACGGGCGCGGCAGCCAGCGACTGGTCGGTTATCTGGCGAGCAATTCGGTGCTGGTTAAAACGCGGCGGATCGACCGGCTGTCGGCACTGCTCGACCAGGTCACCGCAGCCGGTGCCGACCAGATTTACGGGCCGAGTTTTTCGATCGCCGACCCGCTCCCGCTGCGCCGCGAAGCACGTAAGCGGGCGATGGTGCGGGGTGCGGCGGAAGCGCTGGAATATGCCGCCAATGCGGGTTTCGCGCGGGTGCAACTATTGTCGGTCGAGGAAGGCGTGTCGTACCGCAGCAGCGACATTGTGGTGACCGGGTCGCGGATCAGCCAGCAGGGCGGACCGCCGCCGCCGCCGCCGATGCCCGAACGCGGCGGGATCGAGCCGGGGCAGATCGAGACCGGGGTGACGCTGACCCTGGTGTATCGGATGGTGAAATAAGGGGAACTTACGCGAAGGGCGCCGTCATGGGGACAAGCCCCATGACGTCGATCCTGTCGCCCGGATGGGCGCAGGTCGGCCGGCCTTCGTCGTCTCTACGCGCTGCTCGCGATTGCTTCGCGATCCCCGCGCTGCGCTCGGCGACTTAGGCTTAAAGACACGCCTCGAGGTAAGGCTGGTCGAAGCCGTATTGCTTGGCCTTTTCGAGGCTGTACGGGCGCAGGCCCATCGAGCGATATTCGCCGAGGATTTTGCCCTCGGCGGTCTCGTCGAGATATTCGAACTTGAATAGCTCTTGCGTAACGATGACTTCGCCTTCCATCCCGATCACCTCGGTGATGTTGGTGGTGCGGCGCGAGCCGTCGCGGAGGCGCTTGACCTGAACGATGAGGTCGACCGAATCCGCGATCTGGCGGCTGATCGCCTCCTTCGGGATCTTGATGTCGCCCATCATCACCATATTCTCCATGCGCGCGAGGCATTCGCG
>JAJAZM010000004.1 GCA_026785645.1 Sphingomonas bacterium
AAGCTGAAGTACGCGGTCAATAACGTGGATCACGCCATTGGTGCATTCGATATCGGCGGTGGTGACGCGCGCGCCGTTGACCGTCACGCCGTCATTGCCGTCGATGTCGAGCAGTTCGCCGCCCGCCGAGGCCGGGCGGAGCGACTGCCCGGCAACGTCGCGCGAATGAACCGCGCCCGGAAGCACATGGAGCAGCAACAGTGCGGTCAACGCCTCGCGCTGCTCGGGCTGGACCAGTTTCTCGACCGTTCCGGCAGGCAGAGCGGCAAAGGCCTCGTCCGTCGGCGCAAAGACGGTGAACGGGCCATCGCCCTTCAAGCTTTCGACCAGGCCGGCCGCGGTGACTGCAGCAACCAGCGTGGTGAACGAGCCGTTGGCGTTGGCGGTATCGACGATATCGTGAATTCGTTCGGTCATGGTCGTCTCCTGAAGTTCCCCGGCCGGATGGCGCGGGGGCATTGATACGGGCGTCGGCCGACGGCGCGACGGGCAGTCGGTCACCCCACGCTGAAGGCGACGGCGATGATGATGACCACGGTGTAGAGCAGCACCCCGCCGAGCAGGATCGGCAGGCTGAACGTGCCGCCGGCGGTCTGCTTGACCAGGGTTCGTGCCTGGCTGAGCAGGTCGGGCCAGGTGTAGGACACGAAATCGCCCTGCGTGATGACATTGATCAGCCGCTCTTCATCGTCGACCACCGGCAGGCGGCGAAAGCGTTCGTTCGACATCAGTCTGAGCCAGCCGATGACGTCGTCGGAGGCCCGCGCGACGCGTAAGTCGCTGGTCATGATGTCGCTGATCTTGGTGCGGGCCGGGTCGCGCTCAACCGCAACCAGACGCCGCAAAATATCGCGCTCGGTAAGCAATCCCAGTACCCGGCGCTCCCCGTCGATCACGATGATCGATCCATAATTGCGTTCCGCCATGCGCTTTGACGCGACGAGCACGGCTTCATCGGGTGCGCAGGTCAGCGGTGCTGGCTTGGATTGAAATTCGGGACGGTCGCAGATCTTCATGCCGAGGATAATGCGCCTCGTCGGTGTCCGGCAATATATGGACTTAATACCGTATCACGTGCGTCACGACGCTGGTTGCGGTTACAAGCCCGCCTCGACCGCAATCCGGACCAGGTCGGCCGAAGTGCGAAGGTTGAGCCGCTCCATCAGAATGCCGCGGTGCATCTTGACGGTTTTTTCCGAAAGGCCGAGCTGGCCGGCGATCTGCTTGTTCATCAGCCCGTTCGAAACAAACCCCAGGACCTGCCGTTGCCGGGGCGACAAATTGCTCACGGCGGCCGCAGCGCGGACCCGGCGCGCAACGCTTGGTCCGGGAATTTCATCGCCAACATCGACTTGCGAGCCAAGGAAATAGCGCAATTCATCGTTGGTGTCGTAAATCGGCGCGACCAGCACCGCGTTGCGGAACGGCGCGCCGTCGCGCTTGTAGTTCATTATCTCGACCAGCACCGGGCGATGGTCGCGAACGCCCTGGCGGATCGTCTCGGTCAGCCAGGGTTCGGTCCCCGGTCCCGACAGGAAACGGCAATTGCGCCCGAGGATTTGGTCCTCGTCATAGCCGGTCAGCTCGCAGAACGCCGCGTTGCAGGCGACAATCGGATTGTCGGGCAGACGCGGGTCACTGATCACCGACGCGATCGGGCTCGACTCGATCAACGCAGTTACTGACGGGAGCGATTGAGGTAGCGGCTGGCCCATGACGACATTCTAGATTCTTTACCAAGCACGTCCAGCCCGCAGTCGATTCAAGTCATCGGTGTCTTTCGTTGAACATTCGAACGCGCGACGCTAGGGGGTCGGCAAGGCTCTCACTCATATCGGGTTTCCGCAATGTTCACCTTCCTGCTCATCGTCCAGACCGTCATCGCCGCCAGTCTGGTGCTGACCATCCTCATGCAGCGCAGCGAAGGCGGCGGCCTGGGTGTCGGCGGAAGCTCGTCGGGGTTCATGACCGCGCGCGGTGCGGCCGATTTCCTGACCCGCGTGACCTCGATCCTCGGGGCCCTGTTCATCATCCTGTCGATCATGCTCGCGGGGTATGCCGGGGTGAACCGCAAGCCGGTCGAGATCGACACCTCGCTGGTCAACCAGTCGGCCCCGGTGGTGCCCAACGTGGTCCCCGCGCCGACCGATCAGGCCGCGCCGGCCACTGGTCAGCAATCCGGCAATCAGGCCGCACCGGCGGTCCCGCTCGCTCAATAGCGGTCGTTTTTTTCGCCATTGCTGATTCACCCGCTTGCCATCCGTGGTGAAGCGCCTCTAAGGCTCGTCTCCCATGGCGCGGTTTATATTTGTTACCGGCGGCGTGGTCTCCTCGCTTGGCAAAGGTTTGCTCGCAGCGTCCCTCGGCGCGCTGCTCCAGGCGCGCGGCTACAAGGTCCGCATTCGCAAGTTCGATCCTTATCTCAACGTCGATCCCGGGACGATGTCGCCCTACCAGCATGGCGAGGTGTACGTCACCGACGACGGGGCGGAGACCGACCTCGATCTGGGCCATTACGAGCGCTACACCGGGATTTCGGCCAAACAGTCGGACAACATCACCTCGGGCCGGATCTACCAGGGCATCATTACGCGCGAACGGCGCGGCGATTATCTGGGCGCGACGGTCCAGGTCATCCCTCACGTCACCAACGCGATCAAGGAATTCGCGCTGGCCGATATCGACGGGCTCGATTTCGTGATCTGCGAGATTGGCGGGACGGTCGGCGATATCGAGAGCCTGCCGTTCGTCGAGGCGATCCGCCAGTTGAAGAATGACCTCGGTCGCGGCCGCAGCGTGTTCGTCCACACCACGCTCGTCCCGTATCTGGCAGCGGCGGGGGAGCTCAAGACCAAGCCGACCCAGCATAGCGTGCGCGAGATGACCAGCTACGGGATTCAGCCCGACATTTTGCTGTGCCGCGCCGAACGCCCGATCCCCGAGGCCGAGCGCGCCAAGATCGCCTTGTTCTGCAACGTCCCCGCGTCGGCGGTTATCCAGGCCCTGGACGCGCGATCGATCTACGATGTGCCGCTGCAATATCATGGCGAAGGGCTCGACGACGAAGTGCTTCGGGTGTTCGAGATCGACGACGCACCGCGCCCCGAGCTTGCCCAGTGGCGCGACATCATGGACCGGGTCGACCATCCCGAAGGCGAAGTGACGATCGGCGTGGTCGGCAAATATGTCGGGCTTCAGGACGCCTACAAGAGCTTGCGCGAGGCCCTGGTCCATGGCGGCATCGCCAATCGGGTCAAGGTCAACATCCGCTGGCTCGACGCCGAATTGTTCGAAAGCGAAAGCGCCGACCTTGCTGCCGAACTCGAGCCATTGCATGGCATCCTCGTCCCCGGCGGCTTCGGCGAGCGCGGCAGCGAGGGCAAGATTGCCGCAGTCCGTTTCGCCCGCGAGCGTGAGGTGCCGTTCTTCGGCATCTGCCTCGGCATGCAGATGGCGTGCATCGAAGGCGCTCGGAACACCGCCGGGATCGAAGGCGCCTCGACCACCGAATTCGGCCACACTGCGGAGCCGGTGGTCGGCCTGATCAGCGAATGGATGAGCCCCGAAGGCCTGCAGAAGCGCACTGCAACCACCGACCTTGGCGGCACGATGCGGCTCGGCGCCTATGACGCATCGCTATCGCACAACAGCGTCGTCGCGGCGCAATATGGCACCACCAGCATCAGCGAACGCCATCGCCACCGCTACGAGGTCAACGTCCATTATCGCGATGCGCTGGAAAAGGGCGGGCTGGTATTTTCGGGCATGTCGCCCGACGGCGAATTGCCCGAGATCGTCGAGCGTCCCGACCATCCGTGGTTTATCGGCGTCCAGTTCCACCCCGAGCTCAAAAGCCGCCCGTTCGATCCGCATCCCCTGTTCAAGGGGTTCATCGCGGCGGCGGTGAAGCAGTCGCGGCTCGTCTAGGCTCGGTTCGCGCCCGGCCTTACAGCTGCGCGGTCCGCAGCCGCAGCGAATTGCCAATCACCGCAATCGAGCTGAACGCCATTGCCGCGCCGGCGATGATCGGGTTGAGCAGCAGTCCGAACGACGGATAGAGAATTCCGGCCGCGATCGGCACCCCGGCGGCATTGAAGACGAACGAGAAGAACAAATTCTGGCGGATGTTGCGCATGACTGCGTGGCTCAGCCGGCGGGCGCGGACAATCCCGCCAAGGTCGCCCTTGACCAACGTGACATGTGCGCTTTCCATCGCCACGTCGGTCCCGGTGCCCATGGCGATGCCGACGTCGGCGGCGGCCAGCGCCGGGGCGTCATTGATACCGTCCCCGGCCATGGCCACGCGGCGGCCTTCCTTGCGCAACCGCTCGACCATCGCCTGCTTCTGTTCTGGGAGCACGTCGGCGATGACTTCGTCGATGCCGCCAATTTTGCGCGCGACCGCTTCGGCGGTCTGCTGATTGTCGCCGGTCATCATCACCAGCCGAATGCCGGCCCGACGAAGATCCGCCGCAGCGGCGATCGCGCTGTCCTTGATCGGATCGGCGACTACCACCAGCCCGGCGAGCCGCCCGTCGAGGGCGACGAACATCACTCCCTGACCCTCCGAGCGAAAGGCGTCGGCCGCGGACTCGATCGGCCCGACATCGGCGCCCAATTCCTCCATCAGCACCTTGTTGCCGAGCGCGACCTTGCGGCCCTCGACGGTTCCCGTCACGCCCTTTCCGGTGTGCGACGCGAAGTCTTGGGCATCGGGGATTGCCAGACCAAGCTGCTGCGCGCCCTCGACGATGGCGGCTGCCAGCGGGTGCTCGCTGCCTTTTTCCAATGCGGCTGCAAGACGCAGCACCTCGTCCTTGTCGAACCCGTCGACCGGCTGCGTTTCGACCAGCTTGGGCTTGCCCAGCGTCAGCGTGCCGGTCTTGTCGACGATCAACGTATCGATCTTTTCCATCAGCTCGAGTGCCTCGGCATTCTTGACCAGCACGCCGACGCTCGCGCCCTGGCCGGTGCCGACCATGATCGACATCGGCGTCGCAAGGCCGAGCGCGCAAGGGCAGGCGATGATCAGCACGGCGATCGCATTGACCAGCGCATGGCTGAACCTCGGCTCCGGGCCGACCAGCGACCAAATGATGAAGGTCGTCACCGAAATCAGCACCACCGCAGGCACGAACCAGCCGGACACCTGGTCGGCCAGCTTCTGGATCGGCGCGCGCGAGCGCTGGGCCTCTGCGACCATCCGGACAATCTGGGCCAGCATGGTGTCGCGGCCGACCCGCTCGGCGCGCATGACCAGCGCGCCGGTCCCGTTGACGGTTGCTCCGGTCAGCGCTTCGCCCGCGACTTTCTCGACCGGCACGGGTTCGCCGCTGATCATCGATTCGTCGACCGAGCTATGGCCGTCGACGACTTTGCCATCGACCGGGATTTTCTCGCCCGGTCGGATTCGGAGCAGGTCGCCGACGACGACATGTTCAAGCGGGATATCGGTTTCCTGCTGGTCGGGGCCGATCCTGCGGGCGGTCTTGGGCGCCAGGCCGAGCAAGGCGCGGATCGCGGTGCCCGTGGCAGAGCGCGCACGCAGCTCGAGCACTTGGCCCAGCAGG
>JAJAZM010000005.1 GCA_026785645.1 Sphingomonas bacterium
CGCCTGGTTGGCCCCGTCGCGGACATAATTGTAATTGCCCGAGAACAGGGCGATGCGCAGGTCACTCGGCTTCATCGCTGAGGCTCTTAGCGATCGGGCAAGCAAAGGCAAAGGAAGCGGATGGCGGTCGATATCAAGCAGTGCATGCCCCCGGCTGGCGCGGCCGATGCGCGGCTGCTGATCCTCGGCAGCCTGCCGGGCGACGCCTCGCTCCTTGCCCGGTGCTATTATGCCCATCCGACCAATCAATTCTGGCGCCTGCTCGGCCATGCAATCGGCGACGATCTTGCGGGCCTCGATTATCCGGCCCGGCTCGACCGGCTGTCGGCGCGTGGCATCGCCTTGTGGGACGTGGTCGCCGCCGCAACCCGCAGCGGCAGTCTCGACGGCGCGATCCGCTCCGCCCGCGCCAATCCGCTCGCCGGCTATGTCGCCACCCATCCCCGCCTCGCCGCGATCGGCTTCAACGGCCGCACCGCCGCCACCATCGGCCGCCGCGCGCTTGGGGAAAGCGGCTCGATCGCGCTGATCGACCTGCCGTCGTCGAGCGCCGCATTGACCCGGCTTTTGGATCAAAAAATGGTCGACTGGGCGACGCTTGGCGGCTTTGCAGATCGGCCGATTTCGGCCACAGTGCGCCGATGATTGAGGATGCAACCGCCACTACCGACGACGATCAGCCCAACCCGGCTTTGTCGATGGTCGACGAGGCGTTGGTCGCGGGCAATATCGCCAACACCAATGGCCTGCTGGTGATCCTCGCCAAGCTGGTCGCGCGCGGCATCTTCGACAAGGATGATCTCAAGGCCTTTTCGGATAGCTACTCCAAGCCGCTCGACCATGAAGGCATGCGGGAGAATGAGCTGGTCAGCCAGATGCAGGACCAGATGGAATTCACCCTTGCCGAGCTGATGCGCTTCATCAGCGAGCAGGAATGATCCGGTCCAGATGACCAAATTGACCGATCTCGACCGGCTTGAGGCCGAAAGCCTCCACATCATGCGCGAAGTGGTGGCCGAGGCGACCAATCCGGTGATGCTCTATTCGGTCGGCAAGGATAGCGCGGTGATGCTCCACCTTGCGCAAAAGGCGTTCGCGCCGTCGCCACCGCCATTTCCCTTGCTCCACATCGACACCACCTGGAAATTCCGCGCGATGTACGATCTGCGCGCCCGGATGGCGGCGGAGAGCGGCATGCGGCTGATTGTCCACATCAATCCCGAGGCAAAGGCGCGCGGGATCAACCCGTTCGATCATGCCGGCATGCACACCGATATGTGGAAGACCGAGGGCCTGAAACAGGCGCTCGACGCGGGCGGCTATGATGCGGCGTTCGGCGGGGCGCGGCGCGACGAGGAGAAGAGCCGCGCCAAGGAACGCATCTTCTCGTTCCGCTCGGGCTCGCACGGCTGGGATCCCAAGAACCAGCGCCCCGAATTGTGGAACCTCTACAATGCCCGCATCGCCAAGGGCGAAAGCATCCGCGTCTTCCCGCTCTCCAACTGGACCGAGCTCGACGTGTGGCGCTACATCGAGCGTGAGGGTATTCCGGTCGTCCCGCTCTATTTCGCCGCCGCCCGCCCCACCGTGATCCGCAACGGCATGATCCTGATGGTCGATGATGATCGCTTCCGCCTGGCTGATGGCGAAGTGCCGGTCGAGCGCACCATCCGCTTCCGGACTTTGGGCTGCTATCCGCTGACCGGCGGGGTCGAGAGCGAGGCGACGACCTTGCCGCAGATCATCGCCGAAATGCGCGCCTCGACCAGCAGCGAGCGGCAGGGGCGGGCGATTGACCATGACAGCGCGGGATCGATGGAGCGCAAGAAGAAGGAGGGCTATTTCTGATGCGCCACGTCATGCGCAGCGTGACGAAGCGTCAGCCCTCGCGGAGGCGGGGGTGAGCGCGCCCGATCTCTTGCGGTTCATCACCTGCGGCAGCGTCGACGATGGTAAGTCGACGCTGATCGGGCGGCTGCTGTACGACAGCCAGCTGGTGCTCGACGACCAGATGTCGGCGCTCACTGCGGATTCCAAAGCTGTCGGCACGCGCGGCGACCAGATCGATTTCGCGCTGCTGGTCGACGGCCTCGCCGCCGAGCGCGAACAGGGCATCACGATCGACGTCGCCTACCGCTATTTCGCCACCGACCAACGCAGTTTCATCGTCGCCGATTGCCCGGGGCATGAGCAATATACCCGCAACATGGTGACTGGCGCCTCGACCGCCGATCTTGCGATCATTCTGCTCGACGCGCGCCAGGGCGTGCTCACCCAGACCCGCCGCCATTCCTATCTGTGCCACCTGCTCGGGGTGCGCCATTTCGTCCTCGCGGTGACCAAGATGGACCTGGTCGACTACGATCAGGCGGTGTTCGACGCCCACGCCGCCGATTATCGCGCCTTCGCCGCGTCGATCGGCATCGCCACAGTCACCGCGATCCCGACCTCGGGGGTCAATGGCGACAATGTTGCGGCCACATCCGACGCCATGCCATGGTATGACGGTCCCGCCTTGCTCGACCATCTCGAGCGGGTCGAACTCGACACCGATGCCGCCGACGCGCGGCCGTTCCGCTTGCCGGTCCAGCTCGTTGCCCGCCCCGACGCATCGTTCCGCGGATTCGCCGGCCTGATCGCCTCGGGCCGCGTCGCGACTGGCGATGCGGTTCGTATCCTGCCCTCGGGCAAGGCCAGCAACATCGCTCGAATCCTGCTCGGCAATGTCGATGTCGCCGAAGCACAAACGGGCCAGTCGGTCACGCTGACCCTCACATCCGAAGTCGACTGCTCGCGCGGCGACGTCATTTCCGCCGCCGACGATCCGCCCGAAGCCGCCGACCAGTTCGAAGCCTCGATCGTGTGGATGAACGACGAGCCGTTGCTCCCCGGGCGCGGTTACTGGCTCAAGCTCGCCACCCAGACCGTCTCGGCGACCATCGCCGCGCCCAAATATGCGCTGGCGGTCGATACCGGCGAGCATCTCGCCGCCAAGACCCTCGAGTTGAACGATATCGGGGTCGCCGAAGTGACCACCGATCGCGCCTTGGTGTTCGAGCCTTATGTCGACAGCCAGACGCTCGGCGGCTTCATCCT
The DNA here is from genome assembly GCA_026785645.1 of Sphingomonas bacterium. Classification (GTDB taxonomy): domain Bacteria; phylum Pseudomonadota; class Alphaproteobacteria; order Sphingomonadales; family Sphingomonadaceae; genus Sphingomicrobium. The sequence goes on from JAJAZM010000005.1 coordinate 3,097, forward strand.
CATCGACAAATTGACCAATGCCACCGTCGCTGCGGGAATGCTGAATTTCGCGCTTCGCCGGGCGCACAACATCCACTGGCAGGCGCTCGATATCAGCCGCGAGGCGCACGCCCGGCTCAAGGGACAACAGCCCGCGGTGCTGTGGTTCACCGGCCTGTCGGGCGCGGGCAAGTCGACCATCGCCAATCTGGTCGAGAAGAAGCTTCACGCCATGGGCCGCCACACCTTCCTGCTCGACGGCGACAATGTCCGCCACGGGCTCAACAAGGATCTCGGCTTTACCGATGCCGACCGCATCGAGAATGTCCGCCGCGTCGGCGAGGTGGCGCGGCTGATGGCCGATGCCGGCCTGATAGTCGTCACCGCCTTCATCTCCCCGTTCCGCGCCGAGCGGGCGATGGTCAAGGCAATGCTGGCGGAGGGCGAATTTCTCGAAATCTTCGTCGACACCCCGCTGGCGGAGGCGGAAGCGCGCGATGTCAAAGGGCTTTACGCCAAGGCGCGGAGCGGCGAACTGGCCAACTTCACCGGCATCGACAGCCCTTATGAAGTGCCTGAAAATCCAGACATTACAATAACTTCGCCAACCAGTGCCGAAGCGGCAGCAACCC
>JAJAZM010000006.1 GCA_026785645.1 Sphingomonas bacterium
CCAAGGAAATCCGCAAGCGGCAGGACATTGGCCAGCCGGTGCTGGTCGGCACCGTCAGCATCGAAAAATCGGAGATGCTGAGCGAATATCTGGCGCAGGAAGAGATTAAGCACGAAGTCTTGAACGCGCGCTTCCACGAGAGCGAGGCGCATATCGTGGCGCAGGCCGGGCGGATGGGCGCGGTGACCATCGCCACCAACATGGCGGGCCGCGGCACCGACATCCAGTTGGGCGGCAACATCGACTTTTTGGTTGAGGATCAGTTGAAGGACGTGGCGGAGGGCCCCGAGCGCGAGACTTCAGTGGCACGGATCAAGGGCGAGATTGCGCAGGAAAAGCAGCGTGTGCTCGACGCCGGCGGACTGTTCGTGCTCGGCACCGAGCGCCACGAAAGCCGCCGCATCGATAACCAGCTGCGCGGGCGGTCGGGCCGCCAGGGCGATCCCGGCCTGTCGCGTTTCTACTTGAGCCTCGACGACGATCTGCTTCGTATTTTCGGGTCGGAATCGGCCTTTTCGCGGTTGATGAACAAGAATCTGGAGGATGGCGAGGCGATCGTCAGCCCGATGATCTCCAAGGCGATCGAGACCGCCCAGAAAAAGGTCGAGGCGCGCAATTACGACATTCGCAAGCAGGTCGTCGAATTCGACGATGTGATGAACGACCAGCGCAAGGTGATTTACGAGCAGCGCTCCGAGATCATGGATGCCGACCATGTCAGCGACGTGATCGAGGATTTCCGGTCCGAGACGATCGCCGGGCTGGTCGGCGCTTCCTGCCCGTCGGGGACTTATCCCGAGCAATGGGATGTCGCCGGCCTGAAGGACGGGGTCGATGATTTGCTCGACCTCCAGCCGCCGATCGAGGATTGGCTCCAGGAAGAAGCGGTCGAGCAGGAGAGCATCATCGAGCGGCTGCAGGTGCTGGTCGACGCCAAGATGGCGACCAAGACCGAGGGCGCCGATCTGGAACGCTGGGTCGAGGTCGAGAAGCAGATCCTGATCCAGACGCTCGACCACCATTGGAAAGAGCATCTGGGCACGCTCGATGCGCTGCGCACCGTGATCCATTTGCGAAGCTTCGCCCAGAAGAAGCCGATCGACGAATATAAGCAGGAAGCGTTCGCACTGTTCGAGCGGCTGCTGATCGCGATCCGCGAGGAAGTGACCAAGACGCTGCTTCGTGCCCAAGTCCAGCTCAACGAGCCGGCTCCGCCGCCGGGGCTGCCCGACTTCATCACCAGCCATTTCGACCCGCTGTCGGGCGATGACGACAGCTATGACCAGGACGGCGCACCGGCGATGTTCGCGCCGCCGCTGCAGAGCCCGCTGCCGCCGATGCCCGAAGGGGCGATGGAGCCCGAAAGCCGCAATGCGCCATGCCCGTGCGGGTCGGGGCGCAAATATAAGCATTGCCACGGCGCGCTCGCTTAAGGGAGCATTTGGGTGATCGACCGGACCGAGTTGCGGCGGGCGTATCGGCCCGAAGAGAATGCGCTGGTCGAGCAGCGGTTGGGTGAAGCCGCGCTGAGCAAGGGTGAAGCGTCCGACGCGGCGGCGATGGCGCGGTCGCTGTCCAAGGCGTTACGCGGGCACAAGCCGGCCGGGATCGACGCCTTCATGGCGGCATATGACCTGGGCAGCGACGAGGGCATTGCGCTGATGTGCCTGGCCGAAGCGTTGCTTCGGATTCCCGATGCCGAGACCGCCGACGATCTGATCGCGGACAAACTGTCGGGCCCCGACTGGGCCGAGAAACTGGGCGATTCCAGATCGACATTCGTCAATGCCGCGACATTCTCGTTGTTGTTGACGGGCAAGGTGCTCGACGAGGCCAATGACCGTTCCGACGGCTGGCGCGCGGCGCTTGGTCGGGCGGTGGGACGGCTGGGCGAACCGGTGATCCGCACCGCAGTCAGCCAGGGGATGAAGATCCTGGGCAAGCAATTCGTGTTCGGTCGGACGATCGAGGAAGCGCTCAAGCGCGCGGCGCCGGAGCGCAAGGCGGGCCAGGAGCATAGTTTCGACATGCTCGGCGAGGCGGCGCGGACTCATGACGATGCCGCGCGTTACGCGAAATCGTACAGCGATGCGCTCGATGCGATTGCCGGGGCGGCGGAAGGGGGTTTTCGCACCAGCCCGGGGATTTCGGTGAAACTGTCGGCGCTTCACCCGCGCTATGAATGGAATCATGCCGACGAGGTCAAGGCGGCGATCCTGCCGACATTGCGCGCGCTGGCGATGAAAGCGAGCCAAGCGGACGTGCATTTCACGATCGACGCCGAGGAGGCCGACCGGCTCGAACTGTCGCTCGATATCATCGAGGCGCTGGTGGCCGACGATGCGCTGTTTGCAAATGGCTGGGGCGGGTTCGGGCTGGCGTTGCAAGCCTATCAGAAGCGCGCGGTGCCGCTGTGCGACTGGGTCGCGGCACTGGCGCGCAAATATGACCGCAAGCTGATGGTGCGGCTGGTCAAGGGGGCCTATTGGGACACCGAGATCAAGGCGGCGCAGGTCGCGGGTCTCGATGATTATCCGGTATGGACGCGCAAGGTGGCGACCGATGTGTCATACCTTGCCTGCGCCAGGCGATTGTTTGCCGCGAGCGACTGCATCTATCCCGCGTTTGCGACCCACAATGCCAATAGCATCGGCGCGGTGAAGGCGCTGGCGGGAACGAAGCGGTTCGAATTCCAGCGGCTCCACGGGATGGGCGAGGGGCTGTACGACGAGCTGGCGCGGCTCGAGGGCGGGATTGGCGAAGCGCGGACCCCGGTCAGGATTTACGCGCCGGTCGGGACTCACAAGGAATTGCTGGCGTATCTGGTGCGGCGACTGCTCGAAAATGGCGCCAATTCGTCGTTCGTCAACCGCATTGCCGACGAGGATGTGCCGCTCGACGCCTTGGTGCGCGATCCCGTTGCCGAGCTTGGCGGTCTTGAGCCCAAGCGCAATCCGGGAATCCCGCTGCCCAACGCGATCTTCGGCGCGGGACGGAAGAATAGCGCGGGGCTCGATTTGAGCGATCCGCTGGTGCGCGATCCGTTGCTGAAACGGCTCGATGCGCTGGAAGATGCGCGGTGGAGTGCAGCGCCGACGTTGAGCGGCAAAGGTGCAGGACGGCCGGTCGTCGCGCCCTATGACCGGTCCGAGGTGGTCGGCAAGGTGATCGAGGCGAGCGTCGCCGAGGTCGATACGGCGGTGCGAAGCGCGGCGGCGGCGCAGGTGGCGTGGAATGCGCTTGGCGGGGAGGCACGCGCGGGGTTGCTCGACCGTGCGGCGGACCTGTTCGAGGTCGAGCGCGAGCGATTGTTCTCGCTGTGCCTGCGCGAGGCGGGAAAGACCTTGCCCGATGCCGTGCTCGAGGTGCGCGAGGCGGTCGATTTCCTGCGTTATTATGCGGCCGAGGCGCGGCGGCAATTTGTCGGTGCGATGGCGCTTCCGGGGCCAACCGGCGAGCTCAACCAATTGCGGCTTCACGGGCGCGGGGTGTTTGCCTGCATTTCGCCGTGGAATTTCCCGCTGGCGATCTTCATCGGCCCGGTCGCGGCGGCGCTGGCGGCGGGCAATGCGGCGATTGCCAAGCCGGCCGAACAGACCCCGCTGATCGCGGCGCTGGCGATCGAATTGATGCATCGCGCGGGGATTCCGCGCGAGGTGGTGCAGATGGTGCCGGGCGACGGCACGGTCGGGTCCGCGCTGACCGCGCATCCGCTGGTCGCCGGGGTGGCATTTACCGGATCGACCGACACCGCGCGGGCGATCAATCGCGCGCTTGCAGGCCGCGACGGGCCGATCATCCCGCTGATCGCCGAGACCGGCGGGCAGAATGCGATGATCGTCGATTCGTCGGCGCTGCCCGAGCAGGTAACGCGCGACGTGGTGGCGTCGAGCTTCCAGAGCGCGGGACAGCGTTGTTCGGCGTTGCGCGTGCTGTTCGTCCAGGACGATGTCGCGGATGGGATGCTGGCGATGATCGCGGGCGCGATGCAGGCGCTGAGCGTGGGTGATCCGCGCGAGCTTGGCACCGACGTCGGGCCGGTGATCGACGAAGAGGCCAAGGCGGCGCTCGAGGCGCATCAGGCGGCGATGGACGCGGGGGCGCGGCTGATCGCGCGGCTCGAGCTTCCGAAGGCGGCGTCGAAGGGGAGTTTCGTCGCGCCGGCAATCTATGAGATCGGATCGCTGGCC
>JAJAZM010000007.1 GCA_026785645.1 Sphingomonas bacterium
CTGCGGCCTTGGCCAGTTTCTTCGCGATCTTCTTCAATTCGGCGGATTGCAGCAGATCGGTGCGCGATAAAGCGAGCACTTCGGGCTTGTCCTCGAGATCCGCGCCATAGGCCGCAAGTTCGCCGCGCACGACCTGCCACGCCTTGACCGGATCCTCGCCTGCGGCATCGACCAGGTGGAGCAGCACGCGGGTGCGCTCGACATGGCCGAGGAAGCGATCGCCGATCCCGGCGCCTTCGGCCGCGCCCTCGATCAGCCCGGGAATGTCGGCCAGCACGAATTCGCGCTGCTTGTGGCGGACCACGCCGAGCTGGGGGCGGAGCGTGGTGAAGGGATATTCGCCGACCTTGGCGACGGCGTTGGTGGTGCGGTTGAGGAAGGTCGACTTGCCCGCATTGGGAAGGCCGATCAGCCCGCAATCGGCCATTAGCTTGAGCCGGAGCCAGACATAACGTTCCTCGCCCGGCCAGCCGGTGCCATGCTGGCGCGGGGCGCGGTTGGTCGAGGTCTTGTAGCTGGCATTGCCGCGTCCGCCGTCGCCGCCTTTCAGGAAATGGATTTGCTGGCCCTCGTGGGTGAAGTCGGCGAGCAGGCTGCGATCTTCGTCGTCCTCGAGGATCTGGGTGCCGACGGGAACGCGAATCACCAGATCCTTGCCGCCCGCGCCTGTCATGTTGGAGCCCGCGCCGCCCTTGCCGCGCGGAGCGCGGAAGTGCTGGGTGTAGCGAAAATCGATCAACGTATTGAGCCCGGCCACTGCCTCGAACACGATATCGCCGCCCTTGCCGCCTTCGCCGCCGTTGGGGCCGCCATATTCCATGAACTTTTCACGCCGGAAGCTGACCGCCCCCGCGCCGCCCATACCCGAGCTGATGAAAATCTTGGCCTGATCGAGAAAATGCATGGGCGAGCCCTTAACCCAGAGGGTCGCGGAAGGCGAGCGTCGGCGAGCGGCGGGGGCAGTGCCGGGACGATAAGGTGACACGAGGGGGGTTTAAACGGGGTGTTATCAACTTCAGAATCAACTTTGCCATGGAAGGCGGGAATAGTCCCAAAAGTTGCACTCGCGTCGCGCGCGGACACAACGCGCGAGCCCGCAAAGAAGAGCTGGGCGTCGGGGTTGGAAGCGATCGCTGTCCTGCTCCCAAGGCGGGGCTGCGCCGCCGACAAAGCCCTTCGCGCGTCTGGCCCCTGCCTGCGCAGAGGAGCGGCGAGTCGTGGGGCATGATCGCTCATGCGATCGATACTAACCTAATAAGTTATTATAGTAAAGAAAAACGATCACAAACGGTTCTAAGCAATTCCCATGAGATTCTGCACTGGGTTTTTTTCTTTGTATCGGCGATGCGATTGCGCGTTGCGATCCTATATTCGCCAGATGAGCAAATTGATCGTCTGGTATGATGGGGGCTGCCCGCTGTGTCGCCGCGAGATTGGCGTGATGCGGCGCCTCGACCGGCGTGGCGCGATTGCCTTCGTCGATGTCGCCGAGGCGCAGGCATCGGCCTGTCCGATCGAGCCAGCCGAGTTGCTCGCGCGATTCCACGCGACCGAGAATGGGCAATTGCTGTCGGGGGCAGCGGCGTTTGCAGCGATGTGGCGCGCGATCCCGCTGCTTCGCCCGCTCGGGCTTGCGGCGCGGTCGCCGTGGGTGCTGGCGTTGCTTGAGCGGATGTACCTGCTGTTCCTGCGCTTCCGGCCGCGCCTGCAGCGGTTTTTCGCTGAGGAGCAGCGGGCATGAGGCCGCGGCCCGACCCGGTCGGTCCGCGGCAGGACAGCGTGTGGCTTTATCCGCGTCCGGCGATCGCACAAGCCAACGCGGCGCACGTAATGATCGAGCACAGAGGGCTGATCATGGCCGACACGCGGGCGAGCATCCGGACGCTCGAGACCAGCCATCCGCCAACCTATTACATCCCGCCCGGCGATATTGCGCCGGATGTCCTTCGCCGCGCGGCGGGAAGTTCGTTCTGCGAATGGAAAGGCAGCGCGATTTACTGGGATGTGGTGATTGGCGGCACCGTGTTGCGCCGCGTCGGGTGGAGCTATCCCGACCCGACGCGAGGCTTCGTCAGCTTGCGCGACCATGTCGCTTTCTATGCCGGCCCGTTCGATCGCTGCAGCGTCGATGGGCAGACGGTAGTGCCCCAGCCGGGCGCGTTCTACGGCGGCTGGATCACCCCCGATTTGGCGGGGCCGTTCAAGGGCGTGCCGGGAAGCATGGGATGGTGAGCCGGTGAGCGACGACGAGACCAACCCGCGCCAGCGCGCGGTACCGAGCGGGCGATTGTCCCGCTTCGGACATTTCGGCCGGATTGCGGCGGGCGTGGCTGGCGGCATGCTTGCCGAGGGCGCGCGCCGGGTAGCCAGCGGCGAGCGGCCGAGGATGAGCGACATGCTGCTTACCCCGGCCAATGTCGGCAAGGTCGCCGATCGATTGTCGCATCTGCGCGGCGCGGCGATGAAGCTTGGCCAGATGATCTCGATGGACTCGGGCGACATCCTGCCCGCCGAGCTGACCAAGGTGATGGAGCGGTTGCGCGACAACGCCCATCACATGCCGCCGCAGCAATTGCAGCAGGTGCTTGGCGCGCAATGGGGCAAGGATTGGCGGACTCGCTTCCGGCGGTTCGAGCCGCGCCCGATTGCGGCCGCGTCGATCGGGCAGGTCCATCGCGCAGTCACCCACGACGGCCGCGAACTGGCGATCAAGGTGCAATATCCGGGCGTCCGCGAAAGCATCGATTCGGACATAGACAATGTCGCGCTGCTGCTTCGGATGTCGGGAATGTTGCCGGGTGAACTCGACATTGCGCCGTTGCTGAGCGAGGCCAAGCGTCAGCTTGCCGAGGAAGCGGATTATCAGCGCGAAGGCGAGCAGATGACCCTGTTCGGGGATTTGCTGGCGGATGATCCGGACGTCGTCGTGCCGGCGCTTGACCGCGAATTCACCACCGAACGCGTGCTTGCGATGAGCTTCATCGAGGGCCAGCCGATCGAGACGCTGGTGACCGCGCCGCAAGACGTGCGCGACTCCACCATGCGCACGTTGATTGGCCTGGTGCTCCGGGAATTGTTCGAGTTTGGCGTGATGCAGACCGATCCCAATTTCGCCAATTATCGTTTCCAGCCGCACAGCGGGCGGCTGGTGCTGCTCGACTTCGGCGCGGCGCGGGCGGTCGGTGCGCGCACGGTCGCGGCGTATCGCGACTTGCTCCAGGCCGGGCTCGACGAGGATCGCGACGCGGTTCGTCAGGCCGCGATGGGTGCCGGTTTCTTGAGTCCCGCAGCGGCCGACCGCCACGGTGCCCGGATCGACCGGATGATCGACATCATCCTTGGCGAACTTCACCGGCCCGGACCATTCGATTTTGGCGACCGCCGGTTCGTTGGCGCCTTGAAGGACCATGGCATGGAGGTCGCGGCGGACAAGGCGGCGTGGCATGTTCCGCCAGCCGACATATTGTTCGTCCAGCGCAAGATCAGCGGGACGGCCTTGTTGGCCGCGCGGCTCAAGGCGCGAGTCGACGTGCGCGCACTGGCGACCGAGCGGCTTGCTCGTTCGGCGCCTGCAGTTGCTGGTCCGGCGTCAAACGTTCACCGGCCCTAAGGGATCGCCATGGCCAAGATGATCCGGAAAGGCGACTTGCCGTCGAAGACCTGCTCCGGCTGCGGCCTGCCCTTCAACTGGCGCAAGAAGTGGGCGCGGAGTTGGGCCGAGGTGAAATATTGCTCGGACCGCTGCCGCTCGGGCAAGTCGAGCAAGCCGGGGATCGAGTCAACTTCGAGCTGACGGCCGAGGGCTCACCATCGCCGCGATCTGGCGGACGGCAATTTCGCGGGCGGCATGGCGCAGCTGGCCGGTGCCCTCGGCCACTTCCTCGCCAACCAGGCTGTCGCCGATCGCCAGGAGCACCAGCCCGAGCGTGACCTTGTCCATCGGGCGATCGTCCCCAGCCGCGCGAAAGTCGGCGACGATGGCAGCGATGGTATCGATTACCGGCTTCAAGGCGTCGCGCTGGCGGGTGAGCGCGATCCAGCCGATCAATTCGCCCGCGCCCTGATCGGCGAAGGCATCGAACATTGCGTCGACCACGTCGCGCTCGGTGGCGAGGCCCTGGCGGCGGCGGGCGATGGCAGCGGTGATCGAGGCCGAGACGGTGGCGGCGATATCCTCGGCCAAGGCGCGGTGTAGCCCGGCAACCGAGCCGAAATGATGGAGCAAATTGGCATGGGTGCGGCCGACCTTCGCCGCGACCGCCTTGAGCGTGATCGCGGCGGCGCCAGCATCGAGCAGCAACGCGCGGGCGGCGGCGACGGCAGCGGCGCGGCTCTCCTCCTGGGTAAGCCGTTTACGATTTTTCAAGATTATTGACATTTATGTCAGCAAGGGCCATTTTCCATGGCTAATCCTTGGAGTGGATCGATGAACGCCGCAACCATCAAGCGCCCCCCGGTAACCCCCGCCGACCTGACCATCACCCCGCGCGACCGCCGCTTCGGGCGCGACGATGCGACCCCGCGGCTGTGGCATGGCGGCCGGGTCGCGGCGACCGCGCTGTACAATGCGCTGTCGGCGACCTTCCCGGTGGGCGAGGCGTTCTTCGTCGAAAGCGTGCGCGCGTTCCGCGACGGGGCCGACCCCAAGCTGGCCGAGGACATCAGGAATTTCACGACGCAGGAAGTGGTCCACAGCCGCGAGCATCTGGCGTTCAACCGCCGCGCCGCCGATTCGGGCTATGATCTGACCAAGCTCGAGGAGCAGGTCGAGAAGCGCCTCGCCATCACCCGCTCGAAGCCCAAGATCGTCAGTCTAGCGGCGACCATGGCGCTCGAGCATTTTACCGCGATCCTGGCGCATGAATTGCTGGCCGACCCGCGCCATCTGGCCTGCGCGGACGAGGCCACTGCGGCGCTGTGGAAATGGCATGCCAGCGAGGAAATCGAGCATAAGGGCGTGGCGTATGACACCTGGCTTCACGCGACCAGGGACTGGAGGCGGGGCAAGCGCTGGAAGGTCAAGGCGCTGGTCATGCTTTATGTGACGCGCAATTTCGTGGTCGACCGGACGGCAGGCGCGCTCGAGCTGATGCGGCAGGACGGGGTCGAAGGGCCGCGCGCCTGGGGGAAGCTGGCGTGGTATGCGCTTGGAGCGCCGGGGATGATGCGCAAGATCTTCGCCGCGTGGGTGGCCTATTTCCTGCCCGGATTTCACCCATGGTCGATCGACGACCGCGCGCTGATCGCCGCTTATGAAGCGGACAGCGGCGCGGCGTTCGACAGCGCCAAGAAGGTGCGGCGCGCGGCGTGAGCCTCACGCCGCGATCTTGACCTCCTCTTCGCCAAGCGACTTCCAGCACAGGCGTGCCATGGCGTCGTCGCCGCGCGCGCAGCTGTAGCGCGGGGCGGCGAGCCCGGTCGGGGCAAAGCCCAATTTCTCGAGCACCCGCCCCGAGGCCGGATTGTCGATGAAGTAGGATGCCTCGAGCCGCGGCAGCGCGAGCGCCTCGGCGATGGCCAGCAACGCATGGCCAGCCTCGGTCGCGAAGCCGCGGTTCCACTGGTCGCGGGCGATCCAATACCCAAGCTCGACCGCGCCCGATGGACGGCGACCAAGCCCGCAGGCGCCAACCAGCTGGGGTTCGGCGGCGGTGCGCTCGTAAATCAAGAACGACGGCAGCACCGGATCACGCGGCGCGGCGAGGAACGCCTCGGCATCGCGCAAGGCGAACGGCCAGGGCACGGAGGCAAGGTTGCGGACGATCGCTTCGTCGGCAATCGCCTGCGCCAGCGCTGGTGCGTCTTCGGTCCAGCCCGGTCTCAGCAATAATCGCTCGGTGCGCGCAAACATGGTCATTCCCTTCCCCAATCGACCGCCCCGCTAGGGCAGCGATGTTGCAGTTTCGGGAGAAGAAGAGGACGCAAACAAAAAGGGAGAGGAGGGGGCTGCCCTCTTCTCCCTTGTCGAAACCTAGGTCTCGTCTTGGGCTGCCCCCTCCGGGGAGCAGTCCTTTATCGACCGATCCCGCTTATTTCGTCGCCGTCGCCGGCATAATCGCTTCCACGTGGACGTATTTCCGACCCAGCTTGCCATCGCGAAACGCGACCTTGCCGTCGGTAAGCGCAAAAATGGTGTGATCGCGGCCCAGGCCGACATTGTCGCCCGGATACCATTTGGTGCCGCGTTGACGCACGATGATGTTGCCGGCGCGGACGGTTTCGCTGCCGAACTTCTTCACGCCTAGACGCTTCGATTCCGAGTCGCGACCGTTGCGCGAAGAACCGCCTGCTTTCTTATGTGCCATCGTGTTTGCTCTTACTTCTTGGGTTTCGCAGGCGCCTTGGGAACTGCCTTCTTCGCTGCCGCCTTAGCAGGTGCAGCATCCTTTGTCGACGCCTTGGCCTTGGCCGGAGCAGCCACCTTTTGCGCGGGAGCCTCAGCCTTGGCGGTCGCCTCCTTTTTGGCCGGAGCCTCGGCCTTGGCGGTCGGAGCCGCCTTCTTGGCGGGCGCCTCGGCCTTGGCCGGAGCTTCAGCTTTCGCAGGTGCAGCAGGCTTGGTCTCGGCCTTGGCAGCAGGCTTGGTCTCGGCCTTTTTCTCAGCCTTCTTGCCACCGATCGAAACGATCTCGATGATCGTGTGCTGCTGGCGATGGCCGGCCTTGCGGCGATAATTGTGACGACGGCGCTTCTTGAACACCGTGACCTTGTCGGCCTTGGCCTGAGCGATGATCTTGGCAGCCACGGTAAGGCCTGCGGTCGACTTCAGGTCGCCGCCGTCACCAGCCAGCAAGACATCGGTCAGGTCGAACGTGTCGCCCGCCTCTCCGGCCAGTTTCTCGACGACGATCTTATCTCCCGGGGCGACGCGATATTGCTTGCCGCCCGTGCGCACGATTGCGAACATTGGCTTCTTTCCAAAAAAATCCGTGACCGCACGATAATGGCCGCGAAGGCCGGGCATCGCGCGGAAAGCGTGCCGACTATGGCAGCGGCCGGAGACTGTCAACCTTCGCCACGCCGCGTAGTGGTTGTTGCCGGCGCGCCACAAGGTGCGACAATCGCTCGCCGGTTGGGGCGACCGCACTTGCCCCCGGCCCGATGCAGTCCATGCTGGTTAACGGGGGCGTTGTCGCGGGGGGCGTTGCAGCGGGGCATTGGGCTCGCATTCCCCGACCAGGGGAGGTTGTAATGTCCTTATCGAACCATCGTATCCTATTGCTTGCTGGCTTGTCCTCGATTGCTCTGGCGGCCCCGGCGAGCGCCCAGGACGCGGCCACTACCGCCACGCCAGTCGCTCCGGCTCCGCCAGCCGTGATTGTCGCGCCAGCCGAAACCGAAGCGGCGGCCGACCCGCAGAATGCGATCATCGTCACCGGGACCAGGCGCAGCGACCGCACCGTCGCCGATTCGCCAGTACCGATCGACGTCATCGGGGCCGAGGCGCTGACCAATACCGGGCTGACCGAGGTCAACAAGGTGCTCAACCAGTTGGTCCCGTCGTTCAACTTCCCCCAGCCGTCGATCGCCGACGGCACCGACGTGCTTCGCCCGGCGACGTTGCGCGGGCTAAGCCCCGACCAGACTCTGGTGCTGGTCAACGGCAAGCGTCGCCACGTCTCTGCCTTGCTCAACATCAACGGCACGATCGGACGCGGCAGCGCGGCCGTCGACATGAACCTGATCCCGACCCTGGCGATCGAGCGGATCGAAGTGCTTCGCGATGGCGCCTCGTCCCAATATGGATCGGACGCGATCGCCGGGGTGATCAATGTCCGCCTCAAGCGCGCCAACAACGGCGGCCGCGCAGTTGCCAGCTACGGCAAATATTATACGACGCTGGAAGGGGTCGCCGACTTCGATGGCCTTCAGACCACCGCCGGCGGTCAGCCGATTCTCGACCCGACCGACCCGCGCTACTTCCTCGCCAACAACAGCGGCGAGCGCAAGGCGCGCGACGGTGCGATCACCACCATCGGTGCCAATATCGGGCTTCCGATCGGCACCGGCTTCGTCAATCTGACGGCTGAATATCGCGACCGCAATCCGACCAACCGCGCGGGCTACGACCTTCGACCCAATTATATCCCGGCCAGCGGTGTCCCGGCGTTCGACCCGCGCGAGTTGACGTTCAACCGGCTGCAATTCAAGTTCGGCGACGCCAAGACCGAAGATTTCAATTTCTTCCTCAACGCCGGAATCCCGATCGGCGACTTCGAAGTTTATGCGTTCGGCTCCTACGGCAAACGCGACGGGTTGAGCGCCGCCAACTATCGCCAGGGCAATAGCGGGGCCAATCGCGACTTCTCGGTGCTCACGCCAGGCACAACGCCTTCCAACGCCAATTACGTCGGCCTGACCCCCGACGGATTCCTGCCGCTGATCGACACCGATCTGCAGGATTGGGCGGGGACGGTCGGGGTCCGCGGAGAGCTTGGCGGATGGAAAAGCGACCTGTCGCTGGGCTACGGCCACAACCAGTTTTTCTACACCATCCGCGACAGCCTCAACACGTCGTTCGGACCGGCCAGCCAGAACACGTTTGACGCCGGCGGACTCGAGTTCGGCCAATGGCTCGCCAACCTCGATTTCTCGAAGCAGTTCGAAGTCGGGCTGGCGTCGCCGCTGTCGATCGCGGTCGGTGCCGAATATCGTCACGAGAATTTCCAGATCACCCCGGGCGAGCTGCAATCCTATGCGCTCGGGCCGTTCTTCCGCGCGGCGTTCGTCACCACCGCGCCCAATTGTACCACCCAAGGCGGGGTGTTCAACGCGGTCACCAGCATCTGCAGTTTTCCAGGGCGGCAGGCCGCAGCCGGATCGCAGGGCTTCCCCGGAATTCCACCGGCCAGCGAGACCGATGAAAGCCGCAGCAGCTATGCCGCTTATGTCGAATTCGACGGCAATCTTTTCGAAAATTTCACCGCCACCGTGGCGGGGCGATTTGAGCATTTTACCGACTTCGGCAATACGGTGAATGGCAAGCTCGCGCTGCGCTATGAAGTGGCGCCGGGCTATGCCTTGCGCGGCTCGGTGTCGAACGGCTTTCGGGCGCCGTCGCTCCACCAGCAATTCTTTACCACCACCTCGACAAACTTCATTTCCGGGGTGCCGGTCGATATCAGCACGGTCGCGGTGAACAGCGCGATTGCGCAAGCGCTGGGGGCGGAGGATCTGAAACCGGAAAAGTCAGTCAATATTAGCTTCGGCGCCACCGCCAACCCATTTCGCGGGCTCAGCCTGACCGCCGATTTCTACCAGATCAAGATCAGCGACCGGATCGTCCTGACCGAGAATCTCACCGCCAACCGCGATGCGCTGGGCCTGCCGAACGGTTCCAATCCGGGTTTCACAATCGCCCAGATCCTCAACGCCGCCGGATTCAACAGCGTCGGCGCCGCGCGCTTTTTCATCAACGGTCTCGACACCACGACCCGCGGCCTTGACGTGATCGGATCCTATCGCTTCACCACCCCGAGCTTCGGCAAGTGGACGCTGACCGCCGCGCTCAATGTCAACAAGACCAAGATCGACAAACGGATCGATGCGCTCGGGCCGCTTGCCGCGGTGCCGGGGCTGGTGCTGTTCGGTCGCGAACAGGGACTGCGCTTCACCAAGGGACAGCCCAAGAACAAATTGGTGCTCAGCGCCGATGGCGAAATTCGCGATTTCGGAATTACCGCCCGCACTACCCGCTACGGCAAGGCGCTGGCGCTCGACGCGGCGTTGCCGCTGGCGCCCAACCAGACCGATCTCGAGGCGCTCGGGCCCGACGACCAGTATCTCAGCGCGAAGTGGATTACCGACCTGGAGGTCCGCTATCGCTTCTTCGACCGGCTCGACCTCGCAGTTGGCGCGAACAACCTGTTCGACGTCTACCCCGATCGTCGGCCGTTCGGACCGCGGTCGGTCGGCGGCACTTTTCCGCAGAACTTCCAGTATATTCCGTATTCGGGCGGCGGATCGCCGTTCGGCTTCAACGGGCGCTTCCTCTACATCCGCGCTGGAATCGACTTCTAGTATAGCGAAGGGGAGGAGCAATGCTTCTCCCCGAACGCCCCAGGATCAGTGGCGCAGCTTTGACCGCAGGCGGTAGCGGCCTTCGGTGAAGCGGTCGAACAGGCCGTCGATCGCGGGATGGTCGACCTCGCCGCCATCCTCGTCGGGAATGAGGTTCTGCTGGCTGACGTAGGCGATGTAGGTCGAGTCCGAATTTTCGGCGAGCAGATGGTAGAATGGCTGGTCGCGCGCCGGGCGCATCGCTTCGGGAATGGCTTCATACCATTCCTCGCTATTAGCGAATATGGGATCGACATCGAAGATCACGCCGCGGAAATCGAGCAGGCGGTGGCGCACCACTTCGCCGATCCCGAACTGGGCGGAGGGCATGAGGGAATCGAAGGCGTTGGTCATTGCCCTAAAATAGGGGGCCGAGCGGCGCTGGCAAGGCGGGAGATTGAGCGGGTCATGGCGCGACCCGTGCCCCGCGCCAGTCGAAGCAGCCACCGCTGTCGGCCGGGCCGAGCCGGTCGAGCGTGTCGAGCAGGTGTGCCGCACTGGCGTCGGGGGTCAGCAATTGTCCTTCGGCAAGCCCGCGCTGGAAGGGGGCGCTGAGCTTGGTATCGACCGTTCCCGGGTGGAGCGCGACCGCCAGCGTCTCGGGTCGGTTACGGGCCAGCTCGATGGCGAGGGTTTTGACGATCTGGTTGAGCGCCGCCTTCGACGCGCGATAGCCGAACCAGCCGCCAAGCTTATTGTCGCCGATCGACCCGACCCGGGCCGAGAGCGCGGCGAAGATGGCGCGGCCGGTGGGGCGCAGCAGGGGCAGGAAATATCGGGCGACGAGGGCGGGGCCAATGGTATTGACCCGGAACAGTTGCTCAAGCGCGGTGCCGTCGAGCTGGCGAAAGGACTTTTCGGGCGCAAGGCCGTCACCGTGGAGGATTCCCGAGGCGACCAGGATCAGGTCGAACGGGCCGTCGGGCGCGAGCGCGGTGGCGGCGGCGGCGATCGAGCTATCGGAGGCGAGGTCGATCGACGGACTGGTTCGGCGCGACAGGCGGGTGACCGAGTTGCCGCGCGCTTCGAGCGCATCGGCTAGTGCAGCGCCGATACCGCCGCTTGATCCGATGACGATCGCTTTCATTGTCGAGGAAGTGGCGTGGCCGACCCCTCTTTGCAAGCTCGCGAGGCGCTGCTAGAGGCCGCCCCGACCCAACGTCGGCGCCATTGCCGGCCAGCGTTACCTGTCTTGCGGAGAGGTGGCTGAGTGGTCGAAAGCACCGCACTCGAAATGCGGCGTGCCCGTGAGGGTACCCAGGGTTCGAATCCCTGCCTCTCCGCCACGAACCACATCAGCTGCCCTAGACGGCTTTTGCCAAGCAATTGAGCAGGGTGAGGTGCAGCCTGGGACATCCGCAGCTTCGAGCCGTGCGAAATGCTCGAGCTTCTTGACGAGTGGATTTGAAGGCGCCGGGCAGGCCGACGGAGCGGTCGTGGAAGGATTTAGGCTGTTCCGGCAAAATTCTGACCGATCAGGAATATCGACTGTGACGTTTTCGATTAACGGGGTTTACTACCCGTAGCCAAGATGTTGGCGAGGATGCGGTCGCCGTCGGGGGTGAGGATCGATTCCGGGTGGAATTGCAAGCCGGTCTGCAGCGCCGCGCTATCGCTGATCGCCATCGCCATGCCGTCCACAGCGGCATGGACTCGGAAGCGGGCCGGGACGTCGCGGGTGCACAGGCTATGATAGCGCCCGACCGGGACGTCCCCATCGAGCCCCAGGAAAGGGCCTTCACCATCGTGTTTGAGGACAGTCGACCGACCGTGAACCGGCTCGGTGGCGCGCTCGACCGAGCCGCCGGCCTGGTCGACAATCGCTTGATGGCCGAGGCAGATCCCGAGCACTGGCACGCGGCCGATCGCGCGACCAATCAGATCCAGGGTGCACCCCGCCTCTGCGGGCCGGCCAGGGCCGGGGGAGAGGATGATCAAGGCGTTCCTGTCTTGCGCTATGGCCAACGCCTGCGCCGCATCAACGGTGTTGCGCAGCACTTGAACACTCGCGCCCAGCCGCTCGAACGCCTCGACCAGGTTGAAGCTGAAGCTGTCGAGATTGTCGATCAGCAGGACGTAACGCCTCATGCGGCGTCTCCAGCGACGGTCAGGACGGAAAGCAACGCCGACGCTTTGCGGCGGGTCTCGTCGGCCTCGCGTCGGGGATCGCTGTCGTAAACCACGCCCGCGCCGGCACGAACATAGGCCACACCGTCTTTCACGATTGCCGAACGGATGACAACTGCAGTGTCCATCATTCCCTCGCCGTTGAGCCAGCCGATTGCTCCGCCATAGGGACCACGCTTGGTGGCCTCGGTCTCGCGCAGCAATTCGGTCGCGCGGATCTTGGGCGCGCCGGTCAGCGTGCCGACATTGAGGCAGGCCTGCAGAGCGTGAAGCGCATCCAGACCGGCCCGCAGACTGCCGGTGACCGACGACACGAGGTGCATGACCCGCGCGTAGCGTTCGACGCTCATCAGCTTCGCGACTCGACGGGTGCCGGAAACGCTGACCCGGGCGACGTCATTCCGTGCGAGATCGACCAGCATCATATGTTCGGCGGTCTCCTTGCGATCGAGCCGCATCTCAGCCTCGAGCCGGTCGTCTTCATCGCCGGTGGCACCGCGCGCGCGAGTCCCGGCGATCGGCTTGACCTCGACCGTCGGACCGCCGGAATCGAAGATACGCACCGAGGTTTCGGGTGAAGCACCGAACAGGATTTGGGCGGGGGCGGACACGAAGAAATGGTAGGGACTCGGATCCAGCGAGCGCTGGGCTGCAAAGGATCGCAGGGGGTGCGCGCACGGAGCGCGAAAGGTTCGTGAAGGCACGATCTGGTAGATATCGCCCACCGCAATCCTGTCGCGCAGCCGGCCGACGATTCTGCCATATTCGGAATCATCAAGATCGACCTCGGGCTCGGCATAGTCCGGATTCGGAGTCGCAGGAGTCGATAACGGCTTGGCAACGGCACAGCGTTCCACCAGCCTGGCCAGTCGTTCTGCGGCAATGAAATAGGAGCGTTGCGCAGCCGTATCATCGTCGGATCCAAACGCGGTGCAGATCAGGCGGGGTGGAGCGCCGGGCTCAAACACGATCAGCGATTCGGCGAGCCAGAAGAGATAGTCGGGAAAATCCAGGGGATCGTGCGGATTGGCGGGCAGGGCTTCGAAAAGATCGACGTGATCGAAGGCGACGACCCCGACGGCGGCGAGGGTGAAGGGCTCCTCCGTGGACCGCGAGGCGAGACCGGTGAGGAGGCGCAGCACATCGAATGGCGACGGAGCCAGAAGCCTTTCTTCCGCGTCATCACCGACCGTGGCCGGGAAACACAATTCGAGCCGACGGTCCCTGAACGTCTTTACCCGGTCCGCCAGGCGATTCGCGACCGTCGCCAATATCATGTCGCCATTCGTGGACAGGGCGAGCAGCGCAACGTCAGGTCCGCGGCATTCGATCCGAACCGCCGCCTGATCCATCAGCAAGCTTGGACCCACGCTGCGCTCGAGCAGGCAGGTGTCTGGCCGCCGGCCATGATCGGTCAGCGCCGAATAGAGCGCCAGCGGATCATGGCTGGAGAGGAGGCGGCGCTGGAGCGCGGTTGCTTCGCCGTCGCGTAAGGCGGGCATCACATTTGTCGTCCGACCGCGCGAACGACCGGACCGAGCGCCGCCATCAGTGCCTCGAATTGCGCCGGATAAAGCGACTGGGCGCCGTCCGACAGGGCAACCGCGGGGTTCTCATGGACCTCGACCAGCAGCCCGTCCGCGCCGCAAGCGGCGGCGGCGAGCGCCATTGGGATAACCAGATCGCGCACTCCGGTGCCGTGCGACGGATCGACCAGCACGGGCAAATGCGTCCGCTGCTTGATATACGGTATGGCATTGAGATCGAGCGTGTTTCGGGTAGCGGTTTCGAACGTTCGAATGCCGCGCTCGACCAGCACGACCTGCTCGTTGCCGGCGGCCAGAAGATATTCGGCGGCAAGCAGCAACTCTTCGATTTTCGCCGACATTCCGCGTTTCAGGACGACCGGCTTGCGGACCTTGCCGACCGCTCGCAGCAGCGCAAAATTCTGCATGTTGCGCGCACCGATCTGGAGTGCATCGGCGTGCGCGGCGACGAGCTCGAGATCGGCGGTGTCCATCACCTCGGTTACAATCGGGAGTCCGAGTTCATCGCCGACCTCTCGGAGCATCGATAATCCCGACGGGCCGTGGCCGGCAAAGCCGTACGGGCTGGTGCGCGGCTTGTAGGCGCCGGCACGAAGCGCTGAAGCGCCGGCCGCCTTAACCGCCATTGCCGTGTTGCGAATCTGGTCACGGGATTCGACGGCGCAGGGGCCGGCAATCACCTGGAAGACGGGGCCTCCGATCGCCACTTCGCCGATCCGGACGATGGTATCGTGCGGATGGAGCTCCCGACTGACCAGCTTGTAGGGAGCGAGGATCGGTTTGACCGATTCCACCATTGGATCACCTTCGAGGTGGAGCTCGGCAAGGACTCGTTCGTCGCCCAGTGCGCCAAGCACTACTCGTTCGGAGCCCGGCATGTGAAGTGCCTTGAGGCCGGCGGCGGTAATTCGCGCGAGGAGGCGCTCGGTATGTTCGAACGAAGCTTCGGGTTTCAGAACGATGATCATGGAAAATCCTGGATGAAAAAGAGCAAAAAAAAGACCCGCCGGGGCGGGCCTTACCGGGTCAGTGGTGGAGCGTCCGGTTAAAGACTGCTCGGCCATCGCCAGGCGGGCACGCCCTCGCACGCGCCGCGCCACCAGCTATTGCCGGCCCGGTTGGCTTCGAATGATTTACGCTTGGTCATCACGCGCCTCGACTAGGCTGCTTGTGCGCACCGCGTCAATCGCCAACCGCGTTCGGGCGTCCAATCTCGCGGTCGAGAAACGCTGCTACCTCATTAAGTTCGATCGACGAGTCGACGAACGCTTCGCCAATGCCCTGTGCAAGGATGAACGGAACGCGCCCGCCGCTGGCTTTCTTGTCGCGGGCCATGTGGGCGGCGAGAGCCGATCCGGACGCACCAATTTTCTCGAGACAGGTTGGCAGCCCGACTGCGGCGAGATGCGCCGTGACCCGGGTAGCATCTGCCGGATAGCACATTCCGCGCTCGGCCGAGAAGCGAAAGGCGAGGGCCATTCCCAGCGCCACTGCTTCGCCGTGCAGGAGTCGGTCCGAAAAACCACATTCGGCTTCGAGCGCGTGGCCGAACGTATGCCCGAGATTGAGGAGCGCCCGCACTCCGCTGGTTTCGCGCTCGTCGATGACGACGATCGCCGCCTTACCGGCGACGCTGGTAACAATCGCATGATTGCGGGCGGGACCGTTCGCCGAAAGCATGGCCGGGCCATTTTTCTCCAGCCAGGCGAAGAAGCCAGCATCCTCGATCAGCGCATATTTGACAATCTCGGCATAGCCCGCACGCAATTGGCGTGGCTCCAGCGTATCGAGGCAGACCGGATCGATCAGCACCAGCGCAGGCTGGTGGAAGGCGCCGACCAAATTCTTGCCTGCGGAGACGTTGATCCCGGTCTTGCCCCCGACCGAGCTGTCGACCTGGGCAAGCAAGCTGGTCGGAATCTGCACGAACCGGCAGCCGCGCTTGAGGATGGCGGCAGCGAAGCCAGTGAGGTCGCCGATCACTCCGCCGCCGAACGCGACAATATGGTCGCCGCGTTCGACGCCGAGGGAAACCAGGCGGTCGATCAGCCCGGACAGACTGGCCCAGCTTTTGCTTCCCTCGCCGGGCGGGAGGAGGATCGGCACCGCTTCGATCGCGGCCAGCCCCCGCGTCAGCCGTGGCCCTTGAGCGGCCCAGACATTCTCGTCGCTGACGACGACCAG
>JAJAZM010000008.1 GCA_026785645.1 Sphingomonas bacterium
CTGATAATAATGAAACTCGACCCGGTTCTGCGGGATGCCACTTCGCGACAAGGCATATTCAGCGGCGAAGAATGGCGTCGCAAAGTCGTAATAGCCCTGGCCGACGAAGATCTTGAGTCCTGAATTCTCGCGCAGCGCAGTACCCAGATAGGGGGTCAGGTTGAGATAAGCATTTTCGTCGCGCCCGCCATCGATCCGCCAGTCCCAGTCGCGCCCGAGGCCACCGATCGAGACATATTCGCGGTCGGTGACGAACCCCAACGTGCCGCGCGACCAGGCGTTGATCGCGGCGGTATAGCCCGCGTCAATCCCGTAGAAGCTCGGGTCATTGTCGTAATTTTCGCCCGCGCTGTCATAATCCTTGCCGGTGTAGCGCGCGTCGAGCCGCCCGATGCTGAGCCCCCGGTCGCGCAGCAATTGCTTGTAGAAACGGTCGGGCGAGACTCGCAGATCGGCCAAATCGAGATAGGCTTCGGTGAGGCCGGTGAACCGCGCCAGCTGGCGGCGGATGACCGCGCGCTCCTCGCCTTGCAGCTTCTGGCCCTTGAGCAAGGCTGTGGCATATGGCCCGATCGCCCATGCCCGCGCTTCGTCGACGAATTGCTCCAGCGACGGAGACGCGGCCTTGCCGTGAAAATGCGCCGCCGCCGCCATCGAAGGAAGCGTGGTGATGAAGCTCAATTCATTGCCCGCGCGGTCGGCCCCGGCGCCGAAATCGAGGATCGTCGAGATCAGGATCACCCCGTTAAGGGCGACATCATTATAGGTTGCATTGGCCAGCTGGTTGACCACCGCTGCCGAGCGGCTGGTGCCATAGCTTTCGCCGCCGAGATATTTGGGGCTGTTCCAGCGATTGTTGTCGCCCAACCAGCGACGGATCACTTCGGCCACCGCCTTGGCGTCGGCGGTCACGCCGTAAAATTCCTTGCCCTCGGTCTTGCCGATCAGGCGCGAAAAACCGGTCCCCGGCGGGTCGATGAACACCAGATCGGTGACGTCGAGCAAGGAGTCCGGATTGTCGAGGATCGGGTAAGGCGGCGCGCCGTCGTCGGTGCCGTTCGACGGGATCGCGACCCGCTTGGGTCCGAACGCCCCCATCTGCAGCCACACCGATCCCGACCCCGGTCCACCGTTGAACAGGAAGGTCACCGGGCGATTGGGATCGCGGCCGTCCTTGACGTAAGCCGTGGTGACGATCGCCGCCTTTGGCGTGCCGTCCTCGGCCTTGATGATCGTCTCGCCGATGGTCGCGGCGTAACTGACCCGTTGCCCGCCGAAATTGCCCGATAGCCTAGTTGTGCGCTTCTGCGGGATAACGGTCTCGACCGGCTTGGCAGGCTCGACTTTCGCGGGCGGAGCAACCGGCGCGACCGCCGGCTGCGCCAACGCCGACGACGCCATCAGCGCCAACCCCAGTCCGATCGCTCCAATCCGCCGCATGCCCGTCTCCCTCACCTGGTCAGGGCTGCACCATGACGGGCATCGCGCAACGCGCAAGCATTGCCTCGACGAACGGGCCATCGACGGACGGGGAAAGGATCGTCAGGTGGTGGACCCAATCCGTGCCGGGCCAGCGAACATCTGCGGCATCGCCAAAGCGTCGAAACCATATGGATCGGGCCGGAACACCACCCCGCCCGGCCCCGCCGCGACGGTCAGATAGGTCATGTACACCGGCACCGGCCGCGGCAGCGGGATGATCTGCTCGGGCGCCGCGCCGGGCTGCGGCATCAGCCCGAACACCCACGACCCGAACCGCCGGTAATCCTCCAGCCGGACGCAGCCATTGCTGATCCAGCGGTCGCCGGCGAACTTCTCCTTCAATGGCGAATCGTGCAGGTAAATGCCGAAATCATTGGGCATTTCGAACTTCA
Source organism: Sphingomonas bacterium (assembly GCA_026785645.1). Classification (GTDB taxonomy): domain Bacteria; phylum Pseudomonadota; class Alphaproteobacteria; order Sphingomonadales; family Sphingomonadaceae; genus Sphingomicrobium. The sequence goes on from JAJAZM010000008.1 coordinate 1,875, forward strand.
TCTCGCCCATCGAATTCCATGGTCCGGGAAGCTGGCGAACCATGAAAGTCGGCTTGGTCTTGCCCGACGCAATCGCGCTCCAGTTGATCGATTTCGGATCGACCGGACGGCCATTGCCCGACCAGTCGGACAGCACTTCGTAATGGAAATCGTTGAAGTAGGAGAGGCCCTGCTCCTTGACCTTTTTCGCGGTCAGGCTGCGCACCAGTTCGGGCGGGACATGCCAATAAGGATTAGCCTTGGCGTTGCGCATCAGCACCGCCATCATCGGCGTCTTGGTCTTGGCCGATCCGACGATCACCCGCATCGAATCGACGCGCCGGTCACGGTCGAACAGATAGGTTTCGGCAGCCCCCGAATCGACCACCACATAGCGGTCGAAGGCGCGTACCGCGGGCAGCCGGTAGGCGCGCTCCATGTTGATCGCGATCCGGCGCGAATAATATCCGGCACCGCGGTTGAGCGAGTCGATCGTCGCTTTGCCGGCGATGCCATCGCCTTGGCCAAGGCCGTGAACCCGCTGATACGTCGCGACCCGTTGCGCCAGCAACTCGTCGTAGCCGCCCCCCGGTGCCAGCCCGAGGCGGGTGCGAAGCAGCGCGACTCGTTTGCCGCCGCCGCCGCGCTTGAGCGCCGGTCCCGCGGGAACTTTCGCCTGGGGAAGCGCGCCCCAGTTCGCCTGATAGTCCTGCAGCCCCCGCGCCAGGTCGACGAACATCGGGTTGGGCCCACCCGGGCGACCGCTGCCCCCCGCGCCATCGCCACCGTTGAACATCCGCGCCAGCCAGTTCTGCGGCCGTTGGCGACGCCGCGCGACGCTGCTCATCTGCGGGTCGACATAGACGAAATCGATCCCCTGGCGGACCGCGCTGGGCACCGCGACCGGCTCGTCGCCGCGCGGCGCGGCGGGCAGCGGGGTCGTCGCAAGCAAGGCGACCGCGCCGAGCATCAAGTGAAATTTGTTCATGATCGTGCACCGCTCGCGCGGCGCTCTCCGTTTTCGGTTCGTCTGTCCAACGCCCTGGCCCAGCCAGAGTTTCCAGCGCCTGAACGCCGGCCGCTTGCCCACTCACCACCGCTTGGTCGGGATATTCTTCTTCCACTGGGTCTGGTCGCGTTTGTGTTTCCAGCCCTTGACCATGCAGCCGGTCCAGCCGCCCGGCCCGACCGCGCTGCACGATTGGGTGCCGGTGTCGCCCTCCGCCGCCCAGCCGACGCGCTCATTCATCACGCTTTTCATGTCGGCCCTGGGATCGAACGGCAGTGCGCTGCGGTCGGGCAGGCGATAGCGCTCGTCGCGCTTGCGCGAACCGCACACGATGATCTCGGCGCGCGTCGGCCGCTGTTTGCATTCGATCGCGTCGATCGACTCTGCCACCGCTTCATCGATCGGCATCGCTTCGGCAGCGAACAACAGGGCCAGCGCAATCATCGCCGCATATCATCCCGCCAATCGCGGCGGAACGAGGGCAAGCGTGCAATTGTTCAGGCGGCGCGAGGGACGATGCGGTCGAGTAAGCCGTTAAGCGCGCGCTTGGCTTCGAGCAGTTCATATTGGTCCTGCAACCGCAGAAAAAAACCCTCCGACATTCCGTAGTAGCGAGCCAGCCGAAGATCGAGGTCCGCGTCCATTCGGCGATTGCCGTCGATCACGTTCTGGATGCTGCTCGCTTGGACTTCGATTGCCGACGCCAAATCGGCAACACCGATGCCGGCCGGTTCCATGAATTCCAGCCACAGCATCTCGCCGGCGTGCGGGTTCGGCAGCCAATCCTTGGGATCGGCCGACCAGTCTTCAGTCGTGATAGTCGGTGACTTCGACATCCTCACATGCTCCATCGACCGGCGTGAAGGCGATGCGCCATTGCCGATTGATCCATAAAGCATATTGCCCTTTGCGGTCACCGCGCAAGGCATGGAGCTTGTTTCCCGGCGGATTGCGGAGTTGGTTCCAGTCATCGCAGTCGGCCATAATGCGGAGCAGGCGCACAGCTTTCGGCTGAATTTGAGGCGGCAAGTCAGCGACTCGGATACCGTTGGCAAGGCGCGTAGTTCTCTTGTCCCTGAAACTGCTAATCATCGCGCGATCCTACCATCATCGCGAAACAGATTTGAATCGCGGATATCGGATTCGGATACTCTCAAAGGATTCTTCGACGCGTTTGAACAATTGGCGGGCAATCATAGATGTTGCCGCTCTCGGTAAAAGTGCCGCAATTGTTCAAATGGGCGATTGAACAATTGCAACCGCACTCTACCTTTTCCCGCCCCATTTGCGCTGCGTCTTCCCGAAGCCCGTCCGCCGCGTCCCCGGCTTGCCCTGGGTCGCCTTGCCGCTCGGCCTCGGCGCGACGCGTTGCGGGTGGGGGATGCCGAGATCGTCCTCCTCGAGCCGCCGTATCTCGTCGCGCAGTCGCCCCGCTTCCTCGAATTCGAGATCGCCCGCCGCTTTGCGCATCCGCGCCTCGAGGTCGCCGATATAGGCGCGCAGGTTATGCCCGACGAGGTGCGGCCGCTCGTCGTCGCCGGTCTCGACCAGCACCCCGTCGCGCATCGTCACGTCGCTCATGATGTCGTTGATGTGGCTCTTGATCGAGGCCGGGGTGATACCGTGCGCTGCATTGTACAGCACCTGTTTCTCGCGCCGCCGGTCGGTTTCGCCGATCGCCCGCTCCATGCTCCCCGTCACCCGATCGGCGTAGAGGATCACGCGCCCGTCGATGTTGCGCGCGGCGCGCCCGATGGTCTGGATCAGCGACGTCTCCGAGCGCAGAAAACCTTCCTTGTCGGCATCGAGGATTGCCACGAGCCCGCATTCGGGGATGTCGAGGCCCTCGCGCAGCAGGTTGATCCCGACCAGCACGTCGTACACGCCGAGCCTAAGGTCGCGGATCAGCTCGATCCGCTCGAGCGTCTCGACGTCGCTATGCATGTAGCGCACCTTGAGCC
>JAJAZM010000009.1 GCA_026785645.1 Sphingomonas bacterium
CGGCGCACCTGCCCGCGTGCCCACCAATCGTCAACCGCGAGCCTTTTATCCCATGCCCGAAGTCATTTTTCCTGGTCCCGAAGGCCGTCTCGAAGGCCGCTTCAATCCCGGCCCGCGCCCGCGCGCGCCGGTCGCGATGATCCTCCACAGCCATCCGCAGGCCGGGGGCACGATGAACAACAAAATCGTGCAATTGCTCTACAAGACCTTCGTCCGCCGCGGTTTCGCTACCCTGCGCTTCAATTTTCGCGGAGTCGGCAAGAGCCAGGGCGTGTTCGACAATGGCATCGGCGAATTGTCCGACGCCGCCTCCGCGCTCGACTGGGTCCAGCAGATCCATCCCGAGGCCGAGACCACCTGGGTCGCCGGAGTCAGCTTCGGCGCCTGGATCGGCATGCAACTTCTCATGCGCCGTCCAGAGATCAAGGGCTTCATCTCGATCGCGCCGCCGGCCAACATGTATGATTTTGCCTTCCTCGCACCCTGCCCGTCGTCGGGAATCATCATCCAGGGCGATGCGGATGAAGTCGTCACTCCGCTCGCGGTTCAGAAGCTGGTCGACAAGCTCCGCACCCAGCGGCACATCACGATCCACCACGACACGATCCCCGGCGCCAACCACTTCTTCGCCAACGAGCTCCCCGAGCTGATGACCAGCGTCGACGACTATCTCGACATGCGGCTCGACGGCTAATCGTCATTGCGAGGAGCGAAGCGACGCGGCAATCCAGCACACGCCATCGTTTGCTTCGCTCCGCTCGCAATGACGGTCAAACGGTCAGAACCACCACGTTCCCGACCAGCACTCCCGCCGCGACGATCATCAGCGCCGCGCGCTTGCGGTCGCCGCCCTTGATCGCCATCCGCACGCCGAAAACGATCAGCAGAAACGCCGCGATCATCGCCAGCGCCATCGCCCCTTCGCCGATCATCCCCATTGTGTCGTCCTTTCATCAAAGCTTAACCCAGATTATGCGACAAGCTCGCCCCATGAAGCTGGACGAACAACAAGCGCGCCTCAACGAGGCGTTCGAGCGGATCGAGGGGACGATCCTGCCGTGCATCGCGATGATGCTCGACACCTTGCTCGACGCCTCGGCCAATCTCGCCGCCAGCGACCCCAAGGCACTCGCCGCCGAATTGCAGATCCTCGCCGCCGAGCTTGAAACACTGACCCAGGCGGTCGAACGGTCGAGCCCGGCGCAACTCGAGCCCGGCGAATATCGTACCGCCGCCGCTTAGGCTACTAACGCCGCGTGAAGGGCTGGATCGACATTCCCGCCCGACAGCACGACCACCATCCCTTCTTCGACCGCTGCCTTGCCCGCGAGCAATGCTGCAAGTGCCGCCGCGCCGCCGGGCTCGACCACCAATTGATGCTCGACATAGGCCCAGCGCACCGCCGACGTCACGTCCGCTTCGCTGACCGCCACGACCGTCGCTTCGCGCTCGCGCAATATGTCGAAGGTGATCGGCGACACGCGCGGGGTCTGCAGCGAGTCGCACAAGGTCGCCGGGGCATCGGCCGCGACCGCGACGATCGCGCCTCCCGCCAGCGACCGCGCCATATCGTCCCAGCCCTCGGGCTCGGCGCCGAGGATCCGCGCATCGGGGCAGGCCAGCGCAATCCCTGCGGCGAGCCCCCCGCCGCCAATCGGCATCGCGATCAACGGCGGCGGCGGTGCGCCGGCCTCGGCCAGTTGCTCGAGGATTTCGAGGCCTACCGTGCCCTGCCCCGCGACGATATGCCGATCGTCGAAGCTCGGCACCACTGTCGCTCCGCTGTCCGCTGCAAGCTGCGCCGAAATCGCCTCGCGGCTTTCAGTTCGGCGGATGTAGAAGATGATGGTCGCGCCCTCGGCCCGCGTGCCGTCGATTTTCAGCTGGGGCGCGTCGGCCGGCATGACGATCGTTGCCGCGATGCCCAGGCGGCGCGCGGCGATCGCCACACCTTGCGCATGATTGCCCGACGAAAAAGCCACCACGCCGCGTGCGCGCTCGACATTGTCGAGCAACAACAAGCGGTTGGTCGCACCCCGCAGCTTGAACGCGCCGCCGGTCTGGAGGCATTCGCACTTGAGCCACACCCGCCGCCCGCCCAGCCGCGCTTCGACGAGCGGCGTACGAAGCACTTGTCCATCAATCCGCGCCGCGGCCGCCTGAATATCTAACCTGTTGATCTTCATACGTTTTCGCCCAACCGCCCGAAACCCGCGCCATATGATGCTCGCAGTGTGACCGCTGCATCAAAAAACCTTTACATGGCGGGTCACCAACCATATATCGCGCCTCCGCTGCCCCATGGGACTTCCAACCGCAAGGCAGCTTTTCTCTTACCGACAGTTGGAGGTCCCTTGAGTTGCACAACCATCCTCGCGCGCTGGGGCTAGCGAAAGCCCCTGACGGTGGCTCTGCCGCCGCAATCGCCCTCGGTCGTCCGGTCCAGCCGGTGACCCTGCTACGTCCGCACGCTGCGGCCCGAGCCGCCCGATTCTTCGTCGAGAAGTTTCCGGGCAAGTCGCTCTATGCGGTAAAAGCCAACCCATCGCCCGAATTGCTCTCGATCCTGTGGGATTCGGGCGTGACTCATTACGATGTCGCCTCGCTCGGCGAAGTGCGGTTGGTTGCGAAAACCCTGCCCCAGGCCGAAATGTGTTTCATGCACCCGGTCAAGGCCGAGGAAGCGATTGGCGAGGCATACTTCACACACGGCGTGAAAACCTTCAGCCTCGATACGCTCGAGGAGCTCGACAAGATCGTCCGCGCCACCGCCATTGACGGTGTGCCTGCAACCGACCTCAACCTGCTGGTCCGGCTGCGGGTCAGCTCGGAGCATGCTAAGTTGAGCCTCGCCGCCAAGTTCGGCGCGGAGCCGCATGAAGTGAAGTCGCTGCTGATGGCCGCGCGCCAGGCGTCGGACGCGCTCGGCATCTGCTTCCACGTAGGCAGCCAGGCGATGAGCCCGGCGGCTTATAGCGAAGCGATGAGCCGCGTCCGCGACGCGATCGTCGAAGCATCGGTGACGGTCGACATCGTCGATGTTGGTGGCGGCTTTCCCTCTTCCTATCCGGGTATGGAGCCACCTCCGCTCGAGGCGTATTTCGACGTCATCCACAATGCCTTCGAAGCGCTGCCGATCAGCTACTCGGCCGAACTGTGGTGCGAGCCAGGCCGCGCCTTGTGCGCCGAATATGCAAGCGTCCTGGTCCGCGTCGAAAAGCGCCGCGGCGATGAGCTCTACATCAACGACGGTGCCTATGGCGCCTTGTTCGATGCGGCGCACATCGGCTGGCGTTACCCGGTCGAGTTGATCCGCGCGGTACCGTCCGACACGCGGCCGATGGCGTTCAGCTTCTACGGCCCGACCTGCGACGATCTCGATCAAATGACGGGGCCGTTCGTCCTGCCCGGCGATGTCCAGCCTGGCGACTATATCGAAATCGGCATGCTCGGCGCCTACGGATGCGCGATGCGCACCGGGTTCAACGGCTTCGGAGTTGGGGAACGGGTAATCGTCAGCGACGAACCGATGGCCTCGCTCTATGGAGCGGTCGAAGAGCCGGCGCGTTCGAATGTCGTCAAATTATAGTTTGAGTATAGGCAGTACCAGGTTGGTCCCCGGCCTGCGCCGGGGCACCGCCACGCATTGGAGTGAACAATGACCACCGACATGCTGAACAAGGTTCAGGACCAAGCCCAGATCAACGACACGCGCAAGGCGGAATTATTGTCGTCGCAGGTCGAGCATATCGACATAACCAGCTTCGACGCCCGCCCGATTGTCGAGGCGATGGGCAAGATGAGCTTCACCAGCCGCGACCTCGCGCGTGCGACCGACCTGTACAACCAGATGCTGGCCGACCCCAAATGCTCGGTGATCCTGGTGATTGCCGGATCGACCTCGGCCGGGGGGTGCATGGATCTCTATGCCGAGATGGTGCGTAGCAACATGGTCGACGCAATCGTCGCCACCGGCGCCGCGATCGTCGACATGGATTTCTTCGAAGGGCTTGGTCACAAGCATTACCAGGCGCTCGAAATCCCCGACGACGACACGCTTCGTTCGCTCTACATTGACCGCATTTACGACACCTATATCGACGAAATTGCGCTCCAGGATTGCGATTTCACCATCGGCCAGATCGCCGACAGTCTTGAGCCCAAGCCCTATTCGAGCCGCGCCTTCATCAAGGAGATGGGCAAATGGCTGGTCGCGAACGGCAAGAAAGACAACAGCCTGGTCAAGCTCGCCTATGAGCATGACGTGCCGATCTTTTGCCCGGCGTTCACCGATAGCTCGGCTGGCTTCGGGCTGGTCAAGCATCAGGTCGATGCGATGAAGCGCGGCGGCCATTATATGACAATGGATTCGATCGCCGACTTCCGCGAGTTGACGGACATCAAGATCAAGGCGGGGACCACCGGCCTGCTCATGATCGGTGGCGGCGTGCCCAAGAACTTCGCGCAGGACACCGTGGTATGCGCCGAAATCCTCGGCCACGAGGATGTCGAGGTCCACAAATATGCAGTCCAGATCACCGTCGCCGATGTCCGCGACGGCGCCTGCTCATCATCGACGCTGCAGGAAGCGGCCAGCTGGGGCAAAGTCAGCACCGCGCTCGAGCAGATGGTCTATGCCGAGGCGACCTCGGTGCTGCCATTGCTCGCCAGCGACGCGTACCACCGCGGCCACTGGAAGACCCGTACCAGACGCGCCTTCGCCAAGCTGTTCGACTAAGGTTGCGTTTCGCTACCGTTACGGCATGATGCCCTCCCACGAGCGTTCGTGAGGGACATTTGCATGGAACATCATCCGCTGCTGCAGCCGGTCGTGGCATTGCTCGCCTGGTCGGCAATCATGTTCGTGTGGATGTATGCAACGCGCATCCCGGCAATGGTCAAGGCGGGGGGCGACCTTCAAAACCGGGTCGGCGGACAAGGCTCGGACCTCGACAAGATCCTTCCGCCCGAGGTCCAGTGGAAGGCGCATAATTACAATCATCTGATGGAACAGCCGACCCTGTTCTACGCAGCGTGCTTCGTGCTGGTGCTGACCGATTGCGAAAGCCCGATCGCACTCTATGCTGCCTGGGCATACGTTGGATTGCGCGTCCTCCACAGCCTGGTCCAGTCGCTCAGCAACCGAATCCGCTACCGCTTCGGAATCTTCCTGCTCGCCTCAATCGCATTGATCGTCCTGATCGGCGTAGCGGTATGCGCAGTCATTTGAGGGAATATCCATGACATACAGCCCATTGCTCGGACCGATTGTCGCACTGGTCGCGTGGACGTTGGTGATGCTGACCTGGATGGCGGCAACGCGCATGCTGGCGATGAAGAAAGCCGGGATCGACATCACCAAGCGCGTCGGCGGACGCGGCCAGAGTCTCGAGGGCGTGCTGCCCGATGAGGTCAATTGGAAGTCGCACAATTATACGCATCTGATGGAGCAGCCGACGTTGTTTTACGCGATCACCATCGTCCTGGTCCTGATCGAGCAGAACAGCCCCATCAATGTCTGGCTAGCGTGGGGCTATGTCGCTTTCCGGATCGTCCACTCGATCGTCCAGTCGACCATCAACCAGGTCAAATATCGTTTCCCATTGTTCGCCGTGTCGACGCTGTGCCTGGTCGGCCTGACGGTCCATGCCGGGGCTGCCCTGCTCCACCGTTAACGCGAAAAGGCACTCGCCAGTTCGACATGGGTCGACCAGCGAAACTGGCCGACGGGCTTGACCCAATCGAGTTTGTACCCGTCGCCGACGAGCATCTGCGCGTCGCGCGCGAAGGTTGCCGGGTTGCAGCTGACATAAGCAATGCGCGGCACCGAGGACGACGCGATTTCGCGCACCTGGTCCTGCGCGCCCGAGCGCGGCGGGTCGAGGATCACCGCATCGAACGTGGCAAGCTCGCCACGGTCGAGCGGGCGGCGATAGAGGTCGCGGTGCTGGACCTCGATCAGCGGCGCGGCAGATTTGAGCGCGATAATCGCGTCGCGCGCTCCTTCTGCAGCCATTACCTTACCGCCGATGGCGAGCGCGAAGGTGCCGAGCCCTGCAAACAGGTCAGCGGTGTGCAACGCTCCACCAACTGCCTCGCGGACCGAGGCGACGAGCGTGACTTCGCCATCGGCGGTGGCCTGCAGAAAGGCACCGGCGGGTAGCGCGACCGGCTTTCCGCTCAGGCTGACCGTTACCGGCTGCGGCTCGAAGCGATTCTCCGGGCCAAAGCCTTCGTCGATAGTGAGCCGGGCGAGCCCCTGCCCTTCGGCGAAGGCGTTGAGCGCTTCGGCTGCTTCATAGCCTTCGACCGACACGCCCTTGAGGCCGACATCGACGCCCTGGTCAGCCAGCGTAAGCTGGACTTCGCCGCCGCGCTTGGACTGGAGGATCGTACGCAGCAGCCCGCGCAACGGCCCGAGCACCGCGAACAGGCGCGGATCGAGGACGTGACATTCCTTGATGTCGATGATTCGGTTGGTGCCAGGCTCGTTGAAGCCGAGCTGGATCTCGCCGCCCGACTTTAAGGCGCGCAAGGTCGCGCGACGGCGGGTGCGGGGGGCCGAAAGGTAGGTCGGACGAAGCTCGGTCTCAAGCCCGTGCTGGGCGAGCGCGCCGATAATCCGGCTGGCACAATAATCGGCATAAGCAGCGTCGGTCAGATGCTGCAGCTGGCACCCGCCGCATAGCGGGAAGTGACGGCATGGCGGCACCTGGTGGCCAGGGCCGGGCTGGAGCGTGCCATCATCGAGCAACAGGTCACCCGGGACCGCGAAGGCGACATGCTTTCCCGACGCGCTGACCCCGTCGCCGCGGGCGGCGATGCGGACAATCGGATCTCTCACCGAAGCGCGAGCGGAATGGCGGCGACGAGATCGTCGGCAATCATTGTCGGACCGGCGATTTCAGCGGCGCGGCCATGAATCCAGACCGCAGCGCAGGCGGCCTCGAACGACGGCAAGCCTCGCGCTCTAAACGCGGCGATGATCCCGGCAAGGACGTCGCCGGTGCCGGCGCTGGCCAGCCATGCCGGTGCAGGCGGCGCAAAGCAGAGGCGGCCGTCGGGCGAGGCGACCAGCGTGTCGGGCCCCTTGTAGACCACCACCGCGCCCGACCGGCGGGCTGCCTCCAGCGCACGGTCGGCTTTCGAGCCGGGAAGATCGCCGAACAATTTCACGAATTCGCCCTCATGTGGGGTGAGGATGGCGTCATGGCCTTTCAGTCGCTCGGGCTCGCCGACCAGGGCGATCGCGTCGGCGTCGATGATCACCGGCTTGGGGACAGTCAGGGCGAGGGTCAGCACCGGCGGGATGTCGCCCAGCCCGGGGCCAACCAGGATCGCGCCGACGCGGGGGTCGTTGATCTCGGCGGTGTCGGTCTGGACCACCGCCGAGGGCAGGCCATCGATGCTGCGCGAGGTCGAAACGCGGACATAGCCCGCGCCGGCCCGCGCTGCAGCCGACGCGGCGAGGGCGATTGCGCCGGGCATTTGCCCGGCGAGGCAATGCACCATGCCGCGGGTGAATTTATTTCCTGCGGGGTCGAGCGGCGGGAGCTCTGGTTTGGCGATTTCGTGCCAGTCGGATTGGACGTCGATGCCGATGTCGGCGAGGACGATCCGGCCCATGAGCCACACTGCGGGCATCATATGATGCGCGGGTTTCAGCGCTCCGAAGGTCACGGTCAGATCGTAGCTGCCAACGGGTGAGAGGAGGGTGCCGTCATCGGCCGAGACGCCGCTTGGGAGGTCGCAAGCGATGGCCAGTTGCGCGGCGTCGACCAAAGAAAGGAGTTTCGATGAAACAGAGTCTTCCAGCGGTTTGCGGAGACCGGTTCCGAACAAGCAATCGATCAGCATCGGAGCGGCTTGGGCATCGGCGAGGGTGTCGAGCGTGGCGATCCGGACGGTCATTCCGCGGGCCTCCAGGTGGCGCGCGGCGACCCGCCCGTCGCCACCGTTATTGCCGGGCCCGCACAGGATCAATGTCTCGATCGGACCGGCAAATTGCCAGGCGGCTTCGGCCAGCGCAGCACCAGCGCGCTCCATCAGCGTGACGACGTCATGCCCCTGTTCGGCGACACGCATTTGGACGGCGGTGAGGATTGGGCGGGACATGATGGCCGCGCCTTAGCGCAGGAAGGTCGCCATATGCCACCATCTGTCGGGACAGGTCGCAGCGGCGGCATCGCGCTCGCGCTCGTTGCCGAACAAGGCAAAACAGGTTGCACCGCTGCCCGACATGCGCACGAACGTCGCTCCCGGCTGCGCGCCAAGCCAGTCGAGGATGCCGCCAATAGCAGGGACCAGCGTCCGCGCCGGCGCCTCAAGATCGTTGCGCCCTGCCCGCCACGCCCCGAGCGGGCCATGGTCGACCCCGTCCCACGTCGAGAACACCGTTCCAGTCGACAACGGCTGGAGCGGATTGACCAGCAACACCGGCGTTCCGGCGATGGTCGGATCGTCGACCAGCTCGAGCCGGTCCCCTGCGCCAACCCCGCGCGCGGTGAGGCTCAGCAGGCAGGCGGGGACGTCGGCGCCGAGCAGTGGAGCGACTGCCGTCGCGTCGGCGGGATCGATCGTCCATAATCGCGTGAGCAAGCGAAGCGCGGCGGCGGCATCGGCGGATCCGCCGCCGATGCCCGACGCGACGGGCAAGTTTTTGACCAGCCGAAGCGCCGCGCCGCGCTCGATCCGGGCGGAGTCGCGCAAGGCATGAGCGGCGGTCAGCACGAGATTGTCGGGACCGAGCAATTCGGCGAACGGCCCGACCACCTGGAGCGTGACGTCATCCGCTTCCTCGCCCTCGACCCGGTCACCGTCGGTGCAGAACGCAAACAATGTCTCGAGCGAATGGCGCCCGTCGGGCATTCGCCCGCGAACATGCAGCGCCAGGTTGAGCTTGGCCGGGGCCGGCTCGGTGATGCGCATCTAGGGTGAGGCGTTGGCGGGGGTCAGGCCCGCCGCAAGCTTGGCGTCGAGCCGGGTCTTCGCCTTCTTCTCGGCATTGACCAGGGCCGCGCGCCACGCGAAGCGCGCCTCGATCCGGCGACCCGCGGTGTAAAGCGCATCGCCCAGATGCTCGTGGATCTCGGCCTGCGCCGGATCGCCCTCGGCAGCGCGCTGAAGCGTCGCGATCGCCTCATCGGTGCGGCCGCGCTTGAACTGCGCCCAGCCAAGCGAGTCGGTGATCGAGGCATCGTCGGGGCGGAGCGCGCTGGCCTTGCGCACTAACGCCTCGGCCCCCTCGAGATTTTCGCCGCGCTCAAGCTGGCCGTAGCCGAGGAAGTTGAGCAGCAAGGGATTGTCGGGCGACAAGGTCATCGCGGTCGCCATTTCCTGCTTGGCTTCATCCCAGCGATTGGCCGACTCGAGTGCGCTGGCTCGGAACAGGTGGAGCGCCCAAGCATCGTCCGACCCGGCCCCGGTCGCGGATGAAACAAGTGCTCGGGCGTAGGCTTCGGCCGCTTCGGTAAATCGTTCGTGCTCGACTAGGGCCGCACCGAGCCGCGAATAAGCATCGGCGTCGGGAGTCGCGGCAACGAAGGCGCGAGCGCGGGCCAAGGCTTCGTCACGTTGGCCCATCCCGGTCAGGATGCGGACTTCGGCGTCTTGAGATTGGGCGGCGAACGGCTCGCCCGAGGGAATTGTGCGCAACATTGCCAGCGCATCGCCATCGCGATTACCGGCGTCGAGCAGCAAGGAGAGCAGCAACGTGCCGGCATTGTTGTCCGGATTGGCGTAGCGCGCGATCTGGGCAAGGCTGATCGGCAGCGACTTGTCCGACATCTTGTTGAGCGCCAGCGCGAGCCCGAGTAACAATTCGCCATACGCCTTGGCCGGGGTGTCGACTGCCTGGCCGAGCGGCTTGCCCGTGGCAAGCTGCGCCCGCGCATCGGCCAGGGTCGCGCCATCGCCGGCGAGCATCTTGAGCGCATTGGCCTTGTCGCCCGCACCACGAAATCCATCGGCGAACGCCAGCCGCAGTCGCTCGGCGCGGCCACCGGCCTTGGCCAATGCCAGCTCGGTCAGGGGCAGCGCTTCGGCCGGTCGTTTCAATCTGAGCAAGATCAGCGCGCGCTGCTCGTCGCGCTGCCCGGCGAGAGCGCTGGTGTCGGGCACCAGGCCGAGTATGTCGAGCGCCCCGGAATCGCGCTTGTCGGCGCGCATCCACGCCTCGACGAACGGCGCGAGGAAGCTTGAATCGATCAACCCGCCGGGCGTGCGAAGCAGCACGCTCGCTTGTCGCTCATTGCCCTGGCGAAGCTCGTCGGCGACTTGCAGGAGACGCAGGTCAAGCGACGCCTCCGTGACCGGAACCCGGCCGGCGAGTTGCAGCGCAAGCTCCATGTCGCCCGCCTCGATCGCATGGCCGATGGCGCGGCGGCGCAGTGCAGTCTCGGCCGGCATAGTGCGGACGAGGCTGGCGAGCAGGCGCGAGGCGGTCGCCGGATCGCCCGAGGCATCGGCGGCGCGCGCATTGACGTAGGCGCCAAGCGCGTCGCGGGTCATCGCGGCGGCGGGAGTAACTATCGTCGTAGCAATGATGGCGCAGAGCGAACCAACGCCAAGCAACCTACATGTTGGGGTAATTGGGACCTCCACCGCCTTCGGGCACGACCCAGTTGATATTCTGGGTCGGGTCCTTGATGTCGCATGTCTTGCAATGGACGCAATTCTGCGCGTTGATCTGAAGCCGAGGTGAACCCGCCTCCTCGACAATCTCGTAAACGCCCGCCGGGCAATAATGCTGCTCGGGGCTGTCATACAGCGCGAGGTTGACGCTGATCGGCACCTCGGCGTCCTTCAAAGTCAGGTGGACCGGCTGGTCCTCGACATGATTGGTGTTGGAAATGAACACCGAGGACAGGCGGTCGAAGGTCAATTTGCCGTCGGGCTTGGGATAAACGATTGGCGCCACCTGGTCCTTGCGGCGGATGCGTTCATTGTCGGCGTGATGCTTGAGCGTCCACGGCAGGCCAATCCTGAAATAATTCAACCACATGTCGAGGCCGGCGTAAAGCGTTCCCAAGGTCCCGCCCCACCGCGCAATGGCCGGCTCGGCATTGCGGACCATCTTGAGTTCCTTGGCGATCCAGCTCGATCGCACCGCCGGTTCATAGGCATCGAGCGTGTCGGCGCGGCGGTCGGCTAAAATGGCGTCAAACGCGGCTTCGGCGGCGAGCATGCCCGACTTGATCGCAGTGTGACTGCCCTTGATGCGCGGCACGTTGACGAAACCTGCCGCGCAACCGACCAGTGCCCCGCCGGGGAACGCCAATTTGGGGATTGCCTGCCAACCGCCCTCGTTGATCGCGCGCGCGCCGTAGGACACGCGTTTGCCGCCTTCGATCTCGGCGCGGATCGCGGGATGGGTCTTCCACCGCTGGAATTCCTCGAACGGCGACATGTAGGGATTCTGGTAATCGAGCGCGACGACGAAGCCCAAAGCGACCTGGCAATTTTCCTGATGGTAGAGAAACCCCCCGCCCCACGCGTCGTTCAATGGCCAGCCCTGGCTGTGGATCACCCGTCCGGGCTGATGTACTTCAGCAGGAACGTCCCATAACTCCTTGACGCCAAGTCCATAAACTTGCGGACCAGACTCCTTGCGAAGGTCGAAGATCTCGGTCAGTCGCTTGGTCAGGTGGCCGCGCGCGCCTTCGGCGAAGAAGGTATAGCGGGCGTGGAGTTCCATCCCTGGCTGATGATCGGGTTTGAAGCTGCCGTCGCGCGCAACACCCATGTCGCCGGTCGCGACGCCTTTGACCGAGCCATCGTCGTTGAACAATATCTCGGCAGCGGCGAAGCCGGGGAAAATCTCGACCCCGAGCTCCTCAGCCTGGCTCCCGAGCCAGCGGGTGAGGTTGCCGAGGCTGCACGTAAAGGTCCCCTTATTGTTGAGGAACGGCGGCATCAGCGCATGGGGAATGGCATATTTGCCCTTGGCGGTGAGCACCCAATGCTGGTTGTCGGTGACCGGCACCCCGAGCGGCGCGGCGCGATCCTTCCAGTCAGGGATCAGCTCGTCGAGCCCCTTGGGATCGATCACC
>JAJAZM010000010.1 GCA_026785645.1 Sphingomonas bacterium
ATCTGTACAAATTCTTTGGCCTCACAATTGAGGCAATCGTCCCGAAAATCCTGGAGAAATTGGGCAAATGACCAAGGTTGCAATCAATGGTTTCGGTCGCATCGGCCGGCTTGTCGCGCGCGCCATCCTCGAGCGCACCGACCATGACCTCGAGCTGGTGGCGATCAACGATCTCGCCGACGCTTCGGCCAACGCCTTGCTGTTCAAGCGCGACAGCGTCCACGGCAAGTTTGCCGGCGAGGTCAGTGCCGAGGGCGACGTGATGATCGTCAACGGCCATCGCATCAAGGTCACCGCCGAGCGCGACCCCGCCAATTTGCCGCACCGGGAACTGGGCGTCGAAATCGCGCTCGAATGCACCGGCTTCTTCACCGACAAGGCGGGCGGCCAGAAGCATCTCGACGCGGGTGCAAAGCGGGTGCTGATCTCGGCTCCGGCCAAGGGCGCCGATCTGACCGTCGTCTACGGCGTTAACCATGACAAATTGACCGCCGATCATGTCATCGTGTCCAACGCCAGCTGCACCACCAATTGCCTCGCGCCGGTGGCCAAGGTGCTCAACGACGCGATCGGCATCGAGCGCGGGCTGATGACCACCATCCATGCTTACACCAACGATCAGAAGATCCTCGACCAGATCCACCCCGACATGCGCCGTGCGCGCGCTGCGGGCATGTCGATCATTCCGACCACCACCGGCGCCGCGCGCGCGGTCGGCGAAGTGCTGCCCGAATTGAAGGGCAAGCTCGACGGCTCGGCGGTGCGGGTACCGACCGCCAATGTCAGCCTGATCGACCTGACCTTCACCCCGGGGCGAGACACCTCGGTCGAGGAGGTCAACCAATTGCTCAAGGCAGCGGCCGACAATGGTCCGCTCAAGGGCATCCTTGCCTATACTGACGAACCATTGGTCTCGATCGACTTCAACGGCGATCCGGCAAGCTCGACCATCGACAGCCTCGAGACTGCAGTGCTCGAGGGCAAGTTGGTTCGCGTGGTCAGCTGGTACGACAATGAATGGGGCTTCTCCAACCGCATGGTCGACACCGCCGGTGCAATGGCCAAGCTCGGCTGAGCATGGCCCAGTTTAAAACCCTCGACGATCTGCCCGACGATCTGACGGGCAAGCGCGCGCTGGTCCGGGTCGATTTGAATGTACCGATGAACGGCGCCTCGGTCGCCGACGATACCCGGCTGCGCGCGCTGCTGCCGACCGTGCTCGAGCTTAGCGACAAGGGCGCGATCGTGTTGCTGCTGTCGCATTTCGGGCGGCCCAAGGGCGAGAATCGCCCCGACATGTCGACCGCGCAGCTGGTTCGCCCGCTGGCCGAGCTGACGGCAAGATCGGTGCGCTTCGTCGAGGATTGCCAGGGCCCCGAGGCGGCGCGGGCGCTGACCACGATGCTTCCGGGCAATATCGGCATCCTCGAGAACACCCGCTTCCATGACGGCGAGGAAACCAACGACCCCGAACTGGCGCGCGGCATGGCGGCGCTGGGCGATTTCTACGTCAACGACGCTTTTTCCGCCGCGCACCGCGCCCATGCCTCGACCGAGGGCGTCGCGCATCTCCTGCCAAGCTATGCCGGGCGCGCGATGGAGGCCGAACTGAAGGCGCTCGAGCAAGCGCTGGGCAATCCCGAGCGCCCGCTCGCGGCGGTGGTCGGCGGCGCCAAGGTGTCGTCCAAGCTCGCCGTGCTCGGCCATCTGGTGCGCAAGGTCGATCACCTCATCATCGGCGGCGGGATGGCCAATACATTCCTCGCCGCGCGCGGGGTAAATGTCGGCAAGTCCTTGTACGAAAAGGATTTACTTGGCGAGGCCGAGGCGATCTTCGAGCGCGCCGAGGCCGCCGGCTGCATCATTCACCTGCCCTATGACGTCGTCGTCGCGACTCAATTCGTCGCCAATCCATATGATGTTCGCAGTGTGAACGTCCACGAAGTTGCACCCGACGAAATGATCCTCGACATCGGCCCGGCCGCAGTCGAAGCGCTCGCCGACGTCCTCAAGAATTGCCGAACCCTGGTGTGGAACGGCCCGCTCGGCGCGTTCGAAACTCCGCCGTTCGACGCCGCCACGGTCGCGCTGGCCAAGACCGCCGCGGCATTGACCGAGGGCGGCAGCCTGGTGTCGGTCGCCGGGGGCGGGGACACCGTCGCCGCGCTCAACCAGGCCGGGGTCGCCGCCGACTTCACCTTCGTCTCGACCGCCGGCGGCGCCTTCCTCGAATGGATGGAAGGGCGCGAACTGCCCGGCGTCGCGGCACTCACGACTTAATTCTCTCGGTGCTCGGGGTTGGGCCAGCCCGGCTTCAGTCCCGCGTCCCATTCGGAGCGAACATTGCCGACCGCCGGAATCCCGTCGGCATCCTTCAGCATCTTGGCCAAATGGAGCAGGTTAAAGGCCATGAAGGTCGTGTTGCGCTGGGTGAACTTGTTGTCGAAGCCAACCCGGCCTGAGCCGTCCTCCTTGCGGTCTCCGTAGGACGGTCCTGGGCCGGCCTCGCCAATCCACCCGCAATCGGCTTGCGGCGGAATGGTCATGCCGACATGGCTCATGGCATACAGCACGCTCGCCGCGACATGTTTAATCCCGTCTTCATTGCCGGTGACGACACAGCCGCCGACCTTGCCATAGAATCGATATTGACCCTTCGCGTTGGTCTCGCCGGAATGGGCGTAGAGCTTTTCAATAAAAGCCTGCGCCAGCGAGCTTTTCTCGCCCAGCCAGATCGGCGTGCCGAGCACGACGATGTCGGCTCCCAGCACGATCGGGCTCAGCTCGGGCCAGTCGTCCTTTGGCCACCCATGCTTGGTCATGTCGGGATAGACCCCGGGCGCCAGCTGGAACTTTGACAATCGAATCCGCGACAGTTCGACCCCCTGCGTGTCAAAGATCTCAGCGACGACGTCCAGCAGCGTGTCGGTGTGCGAATGTTCGGCCGGAGGCTTGAGCGA
>JAJAZM010000011.1 GCA_026785645.1 Sphingomonas bacterium
ATTCCTGCGCTCGCCGTTCCGGCGATGAGCAGCCCGTTCAACATCTGGTCGTCGGTGATCGTGCTCGGCTACGGCCTCGCGTACCTCATCGGCACATGGCGCGCATGGCCGTCGCTGTCGCGCAAGGAAGGTTTCGTCTGATGACCTGGGACCGAAACCAGATGGCGGCGCGGGCGGCGCGTGAGCTTGAGGACGGCTATTATGTCAACCTCGGGATCGGCATCCCGACCCTCGTCGCCAACAATATTCCCGAGGGGATGTCGGTTACACTTCAGTCGGAGAATGGGATGCTCGGGATCGGGCCATTCCCCTATCCCGACGAGGTCGATGCCGACCTGGTCAACGCCGGCAAGCAGACCATCAGCGAGCTCGACTCTACCTCCTATTTCTCGTCGTCGGACAGCTTCGCGATGATCCGCGGGGGGCATATCGACCTGACCGTACTCGGCGCGATGGAGGTTTCGGAAGGCGGCGACATCGCCAACTGGATGATCCCGGGCAAGATGATCAAGGGTATGGGCGGGGCAATGGACCTCGTCGCCGGGGTCAAGCGGATCATCGTCGTGATGGAGCATGTTGCCAAGGACGGCAGCCCCAAGTTCATTCCCGCCTGCACGCTTCCGCTGACTGGGCGCAATTCGGTCGACATGATCATCACCGATCTTGGCGTGTTCGAGCGGCCCGATCATGGCTCGCCGTTCAAATTGATCGAGATGGCGCCCGGCGTGACGGCCGAGGAAATCCGCTCCAAGACGACCGCGCATTACGTCGAATGAGGGTCGGTGCGGGCTTGCTTGCACTAGCGGCGCTGGCCGCCTGCGCGCAGCCGCCGCCTACCACCATCGATGGATCGAGCGCCGAGGCGTTTGCGCGGAGCACCGAGATCGCACGCAATAACCTGCCCGTCGCCGACCGGCTCGAGTTCGACCGCGCCATCGCGACCGTCCCGGCGCGGCGCTATGGCAATCGCGATCCGTCCGCCGCGGCGCGCACCGCGTTTGACGGAATGACCGCCGTCGACATCGTCTCGACCGAACGCGAGCGAACCAGCAGGAGATGATGATGGAACGAATGTTGATCCTTGGGATCGTCGCTGCTTTGACGCTCTCTGCAGGAGCTTCGGCCCAGCCGCGCGCCAGCGCTTCGGCCCAGCCGCGCGCCAGCGCTTCGATCGGGATCGTCCGGCTCGATTGCGGCAATGGCACGGTCAAGAATTTCGATGCTTTCTTCTCCGACACGCATGAATATCCCGCCGGGCCGCGGGTCATCACCGACAGTTGCTACCTCGTCCGCCACGGCAGCGATTATTTGCTGTGGGACACGGGTTTCCCAGCCGCGATCAAGGGCAAGTCGAACGACATGGGGGCAATCGTCGCGCGCCTCGACAAGACCATCCCCGAGCAGCTTGCGGTGCTTCGCCTCACGCCGAGCGACATCGACGTGGTCGGGATCAGCCATATGCACGGCGACCATGTCGGCCAAGCCGCCGATTTCCCGGGCGCGAAGCTGCTGATCGGCAAGAAGGACCTCGACCTGTCAAAGGGGCCCGAGGATCCGTTCGGCCCGTGGCGCGGGGCGGGGGCCAGGGTCCAGCCGATGGACGGCGGCGATGTCGACGTGTTTGGCGACGGCAGCGTGATCGCCTTGAACCTGCCCGGCCATACGCCAGGCCACATGGCGCTGCTGGTCAAGCTTGCCAGCGGTAATGTCATGCTGACCGGCGATCTCTATCATTCGACCATCGCCCGCCAGTTGAAAGGCGTGCCACCCTTCAACAGCAGCCGCGCCGAGACATTGGCGTCGATCGACCGGTTCGAGCGACTGGCACGAAGCTATCGCGCCAAAGTGATCATCCAGCATGAGCCCGCCGATATCGTCAAGCTCCCCGCCTTCCCGAGGGAAGCGCGGTGAAGGCGCTGCTCAGCCACGCCCCCGGCGGCCCCGAGACGTTGACCGTCGACGAGCTTCCCGATCCGGTGCCGGGCCCCGGCCAGTTGCTCGTCCGGGTGCGCGCGGCGGCGATCAACTTTCCCGACGTGCTGATCATCGAGGATAAATATCAGTTCAAGCCGCCGCGCCCGTTCGCGCCGGGGGGCGAGATTGCGGGCGAGGTCGAGGCGCTTGGCGAGGGCGTGACCGACTGGGCAATCGGCGACCGGCTAATCGCTGTGCCGGGTTGGGGCGGACTCGTCGAAAGAATTGCGATCGACGCCAAGACCGCGTTCCGACTGCCCGATCACTGCAGCTTCACCGATGGCGCCGCATTGCTGCTGACTTACGCCACATCGATCCACGCGCTCTACGATCGCGGCGACCTCAAGGCGGGTGAGACGTTGCTGGTACTCGGCGCGGCGGGGGGAGTCGGGCTGGCGGCGGTCGAGCTAGGCAAGGCGCGCGGGGCTCGCGTGATTGCGGCAGTGTCGACCGAGGACAAGGCACAAGCCGCGCGCGATGCCGGGGCCGACGCCGCGATCGTCTATCCGCGCGGGCCGTTCGACAGGGACGGATCGAAAGCACTGGCGCAAATGTTCAAGGATGCGGTCGGGCCAGCCGGCGCGGACGTGATCTATGACCCGGTTGGTGGCGATTATGCCGAGCCCGCCTTGCGCTCGATCGCGTGGGCGGGACGCTACCTCGTGGTCGGCTTTCCGGCGGGGATTCCAAGGCTTCCGCTCAACCTGACCTTGCTCAAAAGCTGCGATGTGCGCGGGGTGTTCTGGGGCGCGTTTGCAGCGCGCGACCCGCAGGCCAATGCGGCGCATGTCGAGACATTGTTCGCGCTGTGGGCCGAGGGCAAGATCAGCCCGCGGGTCAGCGCCACTTATCCGCTGGAGCGCGGCGGCGAGGCCATCGCCGCACTCGCCGCGCGAAGCGTCATCGGCAAGGTGGTGGTCGAGCTTTAGACCGCTATCGAGCGCAATGCAGCGAATGGCGTTGGACACGCTCAGTTTGCCGACATCGTGGAGCAAAGCCGCGCGATACAGCCAGCGCCGCCGCGCCGGGCGCGAGGTTCAAACAATTCTGCCGGATTATTGCTGCGCAACGGTGCATTTTGCATCCATTTTGCTTGAAGGCGGTAGCGTAACGGGCTACGCAGTTTGCGTTAAAACAGATCAATAGGGGATTTCAATGCGGTACATCATTGCAGCGGCGCTGGCCGCAACCACGCTCGCCGGCCCGGCGATGGCGAGGGACAAAAGCTGGTATGCCGGCATCGAAGCCGGTCTGCTCTGGCCCAAGGACGAAACGATCTCGGCGTCGTTCGAAGGAAGTGACGTCGACATCATCGATCTGGATTATAAGACCGGATTCGATGGGGACGTTATTGTCGGCTATGACTTCGGCCTGATCCGCCTCGAAGGCGAGCTAGGCTATAAGCGAGCCGCCCATGATGAATATGAGATCGCCGGTTTCAACGAGCAGTTTGAAGCTGCCCGGGTAATCAACGGGGTCACGGTCGATGCCGATGGCTACTCACGTTCCTGGTCGGCGATGATCAATGCCTTGCTCGATCTCAATGTCAGCGACCGCTTCGCTCTCTATGCCGGCGGTGGCCTAGGCTATCACAGCACCAAGATCAAAATCGACTTTGGAGGCGATTCGGGCTCGATCAGTGATGATGGTCTGGCGTGGCAATTGATTGCCGGCGCGCGCTATTCGGTCAGCGACAACGTCGATCTCGGCCTGAAATATCGTTATTATCGCACCGATCGGCTGAAGGATGAGTACGACAGGGTCGAGTCAGAGACGCGCTTCACTTCGCATTCGCTCCTCGCCAGCCTGATCTACAATTTCGCGCCGCCGCCACCCCCGCCACCACCCCCGCCACCGCCGCCGCCGCCTCCGCCGCCACCGCCGCCGACTCAGACGTGCCCTGACGGTTCGGTAATTCTGGCGACCGACGCGTGCCCGCCACCACCACCGCCGCCGCCGCCGCCGCCTGAACCCGAGCGCGGCTAAGCTTCGGCGTCATAATGTGCTTATCCGGGCCGGACACGCAGCCAGCGTGTCCGGCCCTTTTACTGTCTGCCTGGCCGCACGCGGATTGCGCCGCCGGGCCGGGCCGCCTATCTGGCCTGTGACACAATGATGAGGACGCCCGATGAGCCAGTTCAACGACCGCGAACGCGCATTCGAGACCAAATATGCCCGCGACGAGGAAATGCAGTTCCGCATCCTTGCCCGCCGCAACCGCCTGCTCGGCGAATGGGCGGCGCGGCTGATGAGCCTGTCGGAGGCGGAGACCCAAGGCTATGCCAAGGACGTCGTCCGCGCCGACTTCGAGGAAGCCGGCGACGAGGATGTGATCCGCAAAGTGCTCGGCGATCTGACCGCAGCGGGGGTCGATTGCGATGATAGCAAGATCCGCGAGGCGCTCGAGCACAAGACGGTCGAAGCCCGCCGCCAGATCATCGAAGCGAGCAACTAAGCGTGGCAATGGCGGCCGAGGAAATCGAGGCGATGATCCTCGCCGCATTTCCCGATGGGGCGGTCGAGATCACGGATCTCGCCGGAGACGGCAATCATTATGCGGCCCGAGTCAGCAGCCCGTCGTTCGCGGGGATGAACAGGGTTCGCCAGCACCAAGCGGTTTATGCCGCATTGAAAGGCAAAATGGGGACCGATTTGCATGCGCTGCAACTCGAGACCCTGATCGCATCGGGAGATCATCAATGAGCGATGTAAAACAACGGATCGGCGAGCTTGTCGGCCACAATGACGTCGTACTGTTCATGAAAGGCTCGCCATTATTTCCGCAATGCGGATTTTCGAGCCGGGCGATTTCGATCCTCGATCATCTCGGGGTGACTTACGAGACAGTCGACGTGCTCCAGGACCAGGAAATTCGCATCGGCATCAAGGCCTATTCGGACTGGCCGACGGTGCCCCAACTTTACGTCAAAGGCGAATTCGTCGGCGGGTCGGACATCATGATGGAAATGTTCGAAAGCGGCGAGCTCAAGCAATTGGTCGCCAGGGACGCCTGATCGGACGTGAAAAGGGGCGGCGGCGCGGGACCAGAAACCGCTGCCGCCACCCCTTTGTGTTTGGTTTGTGGAACCAAGTGGACGGTTTGATCGATGCAATCGCCGTGCCAACCCGCCGGAATGGTGGAAATACGGGAAATTAAAACGATGGCTGCAGAATGCCGCAACGCCGACCGTAAGATTTTCCGACGCTTTTCGCGCGTTCCGCCGACCGATGGCACTTTTTTTGGCATAGCGGGTTAATCGGGCATGGGCAGAGATGATCCGGGAGCGTTCGCAGCCCGAGCTTCGCGTGGGAGCGGGGATGGCGATCGCTTGCTGTGCGATGTCACACAGAGCTGGTCGGCAGTCGGCGGCGGGGTCGGCACCTATCTTCGCCACAAGCGCCAGCATATCCTCGATCACACCCCTCACCGTCACCTGTTGATCGTTCCGGGCGAGATTGACGAGGTGATCGAGAACGGGCGGACGATTACCGCCACGGTCGCCTCGCCCAAGGTGCCGGGAAGCCCCAATTACCGCCTGCTGCTGCGCTCGTGGCAGGTGCGGCGACTGCTCGAGCGGTTCACACCCGACCTGATCGAATGCCAGGATGCGTATAATTTGCCGTGGGCGGCAATCGGCCATGCCCGGAGACACCCAGGAACCGCCTTGGTCGCGGCCTACATGACCGATTTCCCGACAGTCTATGTCGAGCGGCCATTCGCCAAGGTGGTGGGCGAGAGCCTGGCCGGCGCGGCATCGCGGCTATGCTATTGGTATTGCGGCAAGCTCTACAGCAAGTTCGACCTGGTTTACGCTTTGTCCGAAAATGGCGGCGCGGCGAAGTTGCGCGATCTCGGGCTCGACCCGGTCGAGATTGTCCCGCTGGGAGTCGAACTTGGCGAATTCTCGCCCGATTGCCGCGATGCTTCGCTTCGCCGCTCGCTTGGCGTGGCCGATGACGCGCCGCTGCTCATTTATGCCGGGCGGCTCGATAGCGAAAAGCGCGCGCAGGCGGTGGTCGATGCGTTCGCGTTGCTTCCCGACAGCCTTGGCGCGCATCTCGTATTGCTCGGCGACGGCCCGCTGCGCGAGCAATTCCTGGCGCTCGATGCGCCGCGGCTGCACGCGCCCGGCTACGTCAAGGGCCGGTCCGAACTCGCCCGCTGGCTGGCTAGCGCCGACCTCTACGTGTCGGGCATGGCCGACGAGACGTTCGGCATTTCGATCATCGAGGCGCAGGCATCGGGGCTTCCGGTAGTCGGGGTCGCGGCCGGCGCAATGGTCGATCGGGTCGACGACAGCATCGGCCGGCTTGGCCCGGTCGACGACAGCGCGGCAATGGCCGCCAACATCCTCGACCTGTGGTCGGGTGATCTTGCGGCGATGCGACAGCGGACGCTGGCCCACGCACGCCAGTTCGGATGGGACAAGAGCATGGACATCTTGTTCGGCCAGATTTACCCGCTGGCCTTGCGCCAGGTCGGGCAGCGCAATTCGCCGCGGCCCGGGTTGGTACCTGCTATCAACCGGGCCTGAGCGGCCATTCAATCGCGGTTCAGCCGGGGTCGCCACTGTGCCGCCACCATTCGGGGAGTGATAGTTTGTCGATTATCAAGCAGCTAGGGCTGGCAGCGAGCGTCATGCTTGCGGTTCCGGTTGCGGCGCAGGTCGCGCCGACAGCACCGGCAGCACCGGCAAGCAACCCGGCCAAGCCCGACCATATTGTCGTTGGAGCAACGCCCGACCGAGTGACGCAGGTTGAGCGCTGCCAGGGCCGCAAATTCGAAACGCTGGTTGAAATCGACCCGGTAAAAAAGCGCACGACCAGGATTAAATTATGCGCCAACCCCGGATCTTCCGATGCCGACTGGGTGAAGACGCTCCAGGCAGCGGTGGCCCAGATCGAACAGCGCAACATGCCGCCCGAGCCCCGCGAAAAACTGATCGGCGAACTCAGGAACGAGATTGCCAAATATGCGCCAGCATCGAAATCGACGACAGTGGCGCCGTCCGCCGCTTTCACCATGAGCGGCCGCGGTGCGTCCAAATCACTGATTGCACCCGCCGAACGGTTTGAGACATCGACCCTCCCGCCGCTGCTGCCGCGCAAGCTGGCGACGACCGGGACCGCCGCGATCGATGCGCCACTTCACAAGCCAATGAGCATCCGGATCAAATGCCTCGCGCGGCGAGAATCTGGTCCCGGCACAACTTGCGATTATTTCGAACGCGGCACGACGCTTGCGATCAGCGCGGTCGTGGGACTGGAAGACGGCGGCACGCTGCGCTTCCTGCGGCGCGGCGAAGCCCGGGGTGAAGTCGTCCTGGCGGCGATGCAGCCGGGTCAGACGTCCCGCGTTTCGCTGCCGGTCGAGCTATGCCGCGGCGTTGCCAACACCAAATTCGAGATCGAATTGCTCGGCCCCAAATCGGCCGGCGCGGCGGCCGCCCGGTTCGGACCCTACAGATTGCGCTGCTGACGGCTCGGCCAGTGACCGGCGAAGGGACTTTGCGTAGGCCGGGCGTCCGTGGCAGGAGTTTGGGCGTGGATGTCCCTTATGCCTTCCTCGAGACGCTTGAGCCCGGCATCGGCCGGCTGCTCGCCCGCAATCCCTCGCCTTACACCTATACCGGCACCCAGACATATTTAGCGGGCACAGGGGACGAGGTCGTGGTGATCGATCCCGGTCCTGCCATCCCCGAGCATGTCGCGGCGATCGTCGCTGCGGCGGGCGAGCGGCGGATCGCGGCGATCGCCTGCACCCACACCCACCGCGACCATTCGCCAGCCGCGAAATTGCTCAAGGCGGCGACTGGCGCGCCGATCATCGGCTGCGCGGCGCTCGCCCTCGCCAGCGTCGGCCCGCGCGCCGATGCAAGCTTCGACGGGGATTATGCGCCGGACCAGGTGCTGGCCGATGGCGAGGCGATCGCGTTCGGTGAGGGCGAGCAACTGATCGCCGTGGCCACTCCCGGCCACACCTCGAACCACCTCTGCTACGCCTATCGAGAAGCGCTGTTCACCGGCGACCATGTGATGGGCTGGTCGACCACGGTGGTGGTCCCGCCCGATGGCGACATGGGCCTGTTCATGGGCAGCCTCAACATGCTTCGCGCCCGCGACGACCGCGTGTTTTATCCCGCCCACGGCGCGCCGGTAACCAACACCCAGCAATTCCTGCGCGGCCTAATCGGCCATCGGATGCAACGTGAGAAGCAGATCGTCCGGCTGGTCGGGGAGGGCAAAGCCGCAATCCCCGACATCGTCGACGCCGCTTATCCCGGCCTCGACCCGCGCCTGATCCCCGCGGCCGGCGGATCGGTGTGGGCGCATTTGTTGGACCTTGAGCGGCGCGGAATGGTTACATCGGACGGAGAGACATGGACGCTGACCCGAACCTGACCCGCACGTTCAATGACCGGCGCCTGATCATCGGCGTGGTGATCGCGGCATTGCTCGTGCTCGCCTATTTCTATTGGCAGCGCCGCGCCGCGCAGCAAGAAGAATATCAGACCAGCCTCGGCCTCGCTCGCGTGCTGTCGGCGACGTTCGAAGCGACCGACAAGCTCGAGGTCGGGCGGGTCGATGGAGCGCTTGACGTGACCACGGTCGACCCCGGCCTGTTCCGCTTCCTTCGCTCGGCGCAGAAAGCGACCTTGCCTTATTCGGTCGCCTACCAGCTCGACCTCGGCGATCTCGATACCGGCGATTATCGTTGGGATGCGGAGAAGCGCATCCTTCGCGTGACGATCCCCGACGTCGTCCCGACCACCCCTAATATCGACGAAACCAAGCGCCGGACGCTCGCCACTGACGGCATGTTCGTCACCCGCGAGGCCTATGATAATCTCAACCGCCGAGCCGCGACGCTTGCGACCCGCGCCGCGACCACCGAGGCGAAGAAGCCGGTCCACCTCAACGCCGCGCGCGCCAATGCTCGGAAGTCGGTCGCGAAACTGCTCGAGACCCCGCTTTCGGTCGCCGGACTGGGCGATGTGACGGTCGAGGTCGCCTTCCCCTTTGACGGCGTGGCGAGGAGCGAGCAATGGGACGTCAGCCCGTCGATCGAAGAGGTGCTGGCGCGGCATAAGGCTGACCAGTGAGCATGTGGAGAATGATGAAGTGACCGCCCAACCGACGAATTTGAAGGGCCTCGACCTGCTCGCCGAGATCGCGCGCCTCAAGACGACACGCAACGCGGTCATCCTCGCCCATTATTACCAGAAGTCCGAGATCCAGGACCTCGCCGATTTTGTCGGCGACAGCCTCGATCTGTCGCGCAAGGCGGCCGCGACCGACGCCGATGTGATCGCTTTCTGCGGGGTCCGCTTCATGGCCGAGACCGCCAAAATCCTCAGCCCCGAAAAGATCGTCATCCTGCCCGACATGGACGCCGGCTGCAGCCTCGAAGATTCGTGCCCGCCCGACCAGTTCAAGGCGTTTCGGGAAGCCAATCCAGACCATATCGCGCTGACCTACATCAATTGCTCGGCCGAGGTGAAAGCGCTGTCGGACATCATCGTCACCTCGTCGTCGGCCGAAGCGATCCTCAGCCAGATCCCCAAGGACCAGAAGATCATCTTCGGCCCCGACCGCCATCTCGGCGGGTATCTCGCCCGGCGGTTCGAGCGCGAGATGCTGCTGTGGCCGGGGATCTGCATCGTCCACCAGGCCTTTTCGGAAACCGAATTACTGAAATTGAAGGCGCAATATCCCGGCGCCCCGGTCGCGGCGCATCCCGAATGCCCACCGCACATCATCGACCATGCCGACATGGTCGGATCGACCAGCGCGATCCTCAAATTCGCGGTCGACAGCCCGGCGCAGACCATCCTCGTCGCGACCGAGCCGCACATCATCCACCAGATGGAGAAAGCCGCGCCGCACAAGACGTTCATCGGCACCCCGGGCGGCGACGGCAATTGCAACTGCAACATGTGCCCGTACATGGCGCTCAACACACTCGAGAAGCTTTACGTCGCGCTGCGTGATCTAAAGCCGCAGATCGAGATGAGCACCACGCTGATGGACGCCGCCCGGGTGCCGTTGCAACGGATGCTCGACATGGCCGGGCATACCGTCGGGCAGGGCGACGTCGGGCGGCCGAAGATCAGCGGCGACTGAAGAAAGCGCCTAGCGTCCGGGTCTGGGTCGAATGCGGAATGTCCGCTTAGGGTGGAAAGCGGACGTTAGGAAAAGTCCGCTAAGCCGGACAAATGTCAATGACGGACCAGCGGCAACTCGCGCATCGGCTTTCGGGAACAGCACCCGACGAAGCCCTTGCGGTCGCTCGTAAAATCAAGGACGCTTGGTTCAGGTGCCAAGCGCTCTCCCAAGTCGCCCGATACTGGCCGCATGGGGATTATAACCGTCTCCTCAAAGAGGCGCTGGCGGCAGCCAACTCGCAAGACGACGTATATAAGCAGGTGACCGTCTCCGCATGGCCGATAAGAGCTCATCTGGAACGCGGAAGTCCATCCTCAGCCAAAAGCATTGTCGAGAAATGCGCAGAGGCGGCCTCAAGCATTGAGAACATGGGCAGCCGTTCCGAAGCGCTGTTCATGGTTTTTCAGGCAGCCAAGCCAGGTGCAGCAGACCTTTGGAAACCTGCATTTTGGGCCCTCGTGAAGGCTACTGAGCCGACGCTGGCATGGCGTCAGCTAAGGAACATCCGAGATGTCATTGCAATGGTGGCGGGTGATGACCCCCAGCTAGTGCAGACTGCCCTTAGCAAGCTCACGGACGAGAAGACTATTTCCGCCATCAAGCGTGACGTCGAGAAAAAAAGGCGCGCACAGCCGAGGCCATTCTTCTGGGTCTAATGTCCGCAATGGGTCGAAAGCGGACGTGACGGTCGGGCGTCAGGAAGGGCCGGTAAGTGCAGCCGCCTGTCAGAGAACCGCCGATGAGACTTGCCGCCGCCGGTCCGTGGCGACGCAGGCGGCGACGGATGCAGGCACGAATCCCACAATTTGCAAGGCCAGGAGCCAAAGCCATGCGCGGGGCGTTGGCACATCACAGACTCACCAGGAGCAGATCATGGTCGCGCGATTGAAACCCCTTGCGCACCAGGTCATCGTGATCACCGGCGCAAGCTCCGGCCACGGG
>JAJAZM010000012.1 GCA_026785645.1 Sphingomonas bacterium
GGCATATGGCGTTCGTCCGATCGCCCGACCTGGTTTCGATCGAATTGCTGCAGAAGGGCGAGGCGCTGCCCCCGGCCGAGCCCTGGGCGTCGATGGCCAATACAGGCGAATGGTGATGATCGAGGTCATCCCCGTCCCCGCGCTGAGCGATAATTACATCTGGATGCTGCGCGATCCGGACAGCGGCACTGTGGCGGTGGTCGATCCGGGGCAGGACGTGCCCGCGCTCGATGCCGCCAATCAGCGGGGCTGGCGGATCAGCCAGATCCTCACCACCCACTGGCACCCCGACCATACCGGCGGCAATAGCGCGATCAAGGCCGCCACCGGCGCGATCATCACCGCCCCCGCCGAAGCCGAGCGATTGAGCCCGGTCGACCGCATCGTCGCCGAGGGGGATCGCGTCTCGGTCGGCGGCCTTGAGGCAATGGTGTGGGAAATCCCGTCGCATACCGCAGGCCACATCGCTTTCTATTTCGAGGAAGCGAAGATAATCTTCGTCGGCGACACCTTGTTCGCGATGGGCTGCGGAAGGTTGTTCGAGGGAACGCCCGAGCAGATGTTCGCCAATATGCAGCGCTTTGCCGCCCTGCCCGACGACGTGCGCATCTATTGCGGGCACGAATATACCCTCGCCAATGCGCGCTTCGCCGCCCACGTCGAGCCGGACAATGCGGCGATTGCCGAGCGGCTCGCCGCCGTGGCCGCGATGCGAACACGCGGCGAAGTCACGCTTCCGACCACGATTGGCGAGGAGCGCGCGACCAACCCGTTCATGCGCGCCCCCGATGTTGCCGAGCTCGCCCGGCTGCGGACAATGAAAGACAGCTTTAGTTAATCTGTGGCGGAGGCAATCATGCTAAGGGAGACGGATATCACGCGAAGGAATATCGAAATGCGCATGTACTTGCTTGCCGCCGCCGCGACCAGTCTGGTGGCGTGCCAAAGCACCGATAGCCCGCCCGAACAGCGCAGCGCCAAGGCGCAGGCGACCTATGACAAATTGCTCGCCGGCAAGGCCCCCGGCCGCGCCGAAAGCTGCCTGCCGCTGCAGCGGTCGAACGACATGGTGGTGATCGACGACGACACCATCCTCTATCGCGACGGCCGCACGACCTACGTCAACAAGCCACTCGGCAGCTGCAATTTGCTTGGTCGAGGAAGCTATGCTTTGGTCACCCGAAGCACCGGATCGCAATTGTGCCGCGGTGACATTGCCCAGGTTACGGATATGACCACCGGGGTCACCGTCGGCAGCTGCGCATTTGGCGACTTCGTCCCCTACCGCCCGGCGAGCTAAAGTCTTTGTTGTCGGCCTGATTCACGCTTCGGCTTGAAGCGGCCGAAACGATCACGACCTCTACTTTTTGTAAAGTGCATCCAGCCGCTCGCCATAAGCCGCGCGAATAACGTGGCGGCGGATCTTGAGTGACGGGGTCATCTGCTCATTCTCGACCGCGAACGGCTCGTCGGCGAGGATGAAGCGGCGCACTTTCTCGACCACACTCAAATCCTTGTTGACCCGATCGACCGCCGCCGACAGCCGCGCAGCGAGATCTGGCGCGTCGGCAAATTCGGGATCGGGAACGATCAGCCCGACGAGATAAGGGTGGCGGTCGCCATGGACCATCGCCTGCGCGATTTCGGGCTGAAGCGTGAGCATCCCCTCGACCCGCTGGGGCGAGACATTGTCGCCCTTGTCGTTGATGATCAGGTCCTTCTTGCGGTCGGTGATGACGATCCGCCCCTTGGCATCGAGATGCCCGACATCGCCAGTCGCCAGCCAGCCATCCCGGAGCACCCGCGCGCTTTCCTCGGGATTGCGCCAATAGCCCTGCATGACCTGCTCGCCGCGCACCATGATCTCGCCATCCTCGGCGATCCGAACTTCGCTATTGAGCATCGGCGGGCCGACCGTGTCCATGCGGATCCCGCCGCGCAGCCGGTTGCAGCTGATCACCGGCCCGGCCTCGGTCTGGCCATAGCCCTGGAGCACGGTCAGCCCCATCGCCTGGAAGAATAAACCGACTTCAGGGTTGAGCGGGGCCCCGCCCGAGACCATCGCCTTGATCCGACCGCCGAACTTGCGCCCGACCTTGCGGCGCAAGGTGAGTGACAGGATGCCGTCCATCGGCAAATCCCATGGCACCGATTTGCCGGCCGCGCGCTTGGCCTCGATCTTCAACGCCCGGTCCATCAGATAAGCCGGCAGCCCGCCATCCTTGTCGACCTGCTTCATGATCTTGGCGCGAAGCATCTCGAACAATCGCGGCACCACCACCATCATCGTCGGGCGCACTTCCTCGATATTGGCGGCGAGCTTCTCGAGGCTTTCGGCGTGATAAATCTGTGCTCCGAGCGCAACCGGGAAATGCTGCCCGCCGCTATGTTCATAGGCATGGCTGGCGGGAAGGAACGAAAGGAACACTTCGTCGTCCCAGCCGAAATCATTGGCAATGATGTCGATGCAGCCTTCGACATTGTGGAGGATCATGCCGTGGTGCTGGCACACCCCGCGCGGCGCTCCGCCGGTGCCACTGGTGTAGATCAGGCAGGCGAGGTCGGTGCGCTTGACCGTGGCCATCTCGGCCTCGAGCGCGCCAATGTCGGCCAGGCCGGAGACGAGGCTCTCCCACAAATGGAAACGGGCGACGTCGGGCGACTGGCCGGTGATGATATCGTCGATCGAGATGACATGGTTGCAGGTCGACGCGAACAGCACTGCGGGGAGCAAGGTCTTGGCCAGTTTCTGGGTCGAGACGATCACCGCGCGCGCTTCGCTATTGTTGAGGATATGCTGGTGATCGCGCGTGGTGTTGGTGGTGTAGGTCGGAACCGTGACGCAGCCCGCGGCCATGATCCCGAGATCGGCGATCAGCCATTCGGGGCGATTTTCAGCGACCAGCATGACCCGGTCGCCGGGCTTCATGCCGAGCCGCCGAAGCCCTGCCGCAAGCGCCGCGACGCGCCGCGCGGTTTCGGACCAGCTGATCGACCGCCACTCGTCGCCGACCTTGTCCCACAAGAACGGCGCTTCGCCTTTCTCACGCGCGCGCGTGAGAAACATCGTCACCAGATTTGGAAAATGCTCGAGCCTCTTGTCCATTTCCTCTCCCCGCCGGTTCGAACCGGTCTCATGCCCCACTGTTTAGCGCAATTGTCGGCGACCGCCAGACGGGCAAGTGGACGCTCCGCCCAAGCCGCGATAGGGCCGCGGGCATGACCATCGTGTACCGCCTGGCAATGATCGCCGCTTTGTCGCTCGCATCCTGCGCCGCCCCCAATGCCGTTCCGCGCAGTGCACGCGCCGCCACCGCCGAAACCACTCAGCCGTTCGTCATCGCCGCCAACCCGCTCGCCGCCAAGGCGGGGATCGAGACGCTGGCGCGCGGCGGTAGCGCGGTCGATGCGGCGATTGCGGTGCAAGCAATGCTGTCACTGGTCGAGCCGCAATCGAGCGGCCTCGGCGGCGGGGCGTTCATGACTTATTATGACGCGCGGTCGCGCGATGTGTCGGTCTATGACGGACGCGAAGTCGCCCCGGCGCAGGCGACTCCCGGCATGTTCCTCGGGGCCAGCGGCAAGCCATTGCCGTTCGGCGAGGCGGTGCTTAGCGGCCGTGCGACCGGTGTGCCGGGCGCGGTAGCGATGCTCGGACAAGCGCACCGCGAGCATGGCAAGCTGGCGTGGCGCGGGCTGTTCGGATCGGCGACCCGCACTGCCGCGCGAGGCTTCACCGTCAGCCCGCGGCTGGCGCGGATGATCGGCGGCAAATTCCCCCAGAGCAGGGCACCCGACGTATTGGCCTATTTCGCGCGGCCCGGCGGAGGGCGTCTCCGCGCCGGCGACATTTTGCGCAACCCGGCCTATGCCGCTTTCCTAAAGCGGCTCGCGCGCCAAGGTCCGTCGGCGATGTACAGTGGCGAGACCGGGGCGCGGATCGTCGCCCGAACCCGCGCCGGGCCGATCGGTGGGTCGATGACCCTGGCCGATCTCGCCGCTTACCGCCCGATCAAGCGCGCCGCCGTCTGTGCGCCGTACCGCGTCTATCGAGTCTGCGCCCCGCCGCCGCCGTCGAGCGGGGTCGGGCTGCTGCAATTGCTCGGACTGCTCGAGCGCACCGATATCGAGCGCCGCAACGCCGATGATCCGCAAGCCTGGTTTCTGTTCGCCGAGGCGAGCCGCGTCATGTACGCCGACCGCGACCAATATGTCGGCGATCCGGCATTTGTGTCGGTGCCGGTCGAGGGACTGCTCGACCCCGCCTACATCGACCAGCGGGCCAAGCTGATCGGCGCGACCGCTGGCCCGCCGCCGGTCGCCGGAATCCCGCGCGGCGCGGCCCCCGCCGCCGCCGACCGCACGCTCGAACCGGCCGGCACGTCGCACTTCATCGTCCGCGACCGCGCCGGCAATGTCGTGTCGATGACCACCACGGTCGAAAGCATTTTCGGCAGCGGACGGATGGTCGACGGCTTTTTCCTCAACAATCAGATGACCGATTTTTCCTTCCTGCCGACCGACTCCAAGGGCCGTCCGCTGGTCAACGCAGTAGCACCCGGCAAACGCCCGCGATCGTCGATGACGCCGCTCATCCTGATCGATCGACAAGGCCGGTTCGCCGGGGCGATCGGATCCGCCGGGGGCAATGCGATCCTGCCGTTCGTCGCCAAGTCATTGGTCGCGGCGGTCGACTGGGGGCTGCCGATGCAGGCCGCGATCGCGCTCCCCAATCTGGTCGCGCGCGGCAAGAGTTTCGGCGGCGAAGAGACCAAATTCTCGCCGCAATTACTCGACGGACTCAAGGCGCGGGGAATCGATTTGAAGCCCGGCCAGGGAGAGGATTCGGGGGTTCACGGGGTGCTGATCCGCGATGGAAAAATCGACGGCGGATATGATCCGCGCCGCGAAGGCGCGGTGCTGACGCTCCCTTGATTCTGCCCTAGAGGCGCTCGGTCCCGACCGCGTCGGCGATGTTGGCGATATCTTCGCGTTGGAGGATCGCGGCGAGCCCGGTGGCGATCCGCCGCGCCAGGCCGGGGCCGTGATAGACCAACCCCGAGTAAAGTTGGACGAGGCTTGCCCCCGCCACGATCCGCGCCCAGGCATCCTCGGCCGAGGCAATCCCGCCAGCGGCGATCAGCGGCAGCTGGCCACCCGAGGTGGCGCGGAACAGCCGCAACTGGTCGAGCGCAAGCGACCGCAGCGGCGCCCCCGACAGGCCGCCCGCCTCGCCCGAATGGCGCGACTTGAGCACCGGCCGCGACAGCGTGGTGTTGGCGACGATCAGCGCATCGATCCCGCCATCGATCGCAGCGCGGACGATGCGCTGATGATCGCCCGACTCAAGATCGGGCGCGACTTTCAGGAATATTGGCACCCCGTCGATCCGCACCTCGGCCACCGCCGCGAGCAATTCGACCAGTTCGCCCCCCGCCTGCAGATCGCGCAGCCCCGGCGTATTGGGGGACGAGATGTTGACCGTGAGGTAATCGGCGAGCGGGGCCATCGCCCGAACCCCGGCGGCATAATCGGCAATGCGATCCTCGCTGTCCTTGTTGGCGCCAATATTGATCCCCACCACCCCGCGCGTCGGGTCGCGCACCGCCAGTCGATTCGCCGCCGCCGCCTGCCCGCGATTGTTGAACCCCAGCCGGTTGATCACCGCCTGATCCTCGGCCAGCCGGAACAATCGCGGTTTCGGATTGCCGGCTTGGGCACGCGGCGTAACCGTCCCGACCTCGACAAAGCCAAAGCCAAGCCCGAGCATCGCCGCCGGCACCTCGCCATCCTTGTCGAACCCCGCTGCAAGCCCGACCGGCGAGGGGAAGCCCAGTCCGGCAATGCTGGTGGTCAGCGATCCGGCGAAGCTCGGCGGGCGGCGCTTAGGCAGCAGCTTTAACGCCGCAATTGTCGCGCGATGCGCACGCTCGGCATCGAGCGCGAACACCAAGGGTCGAAGAAGCGAAAAGAATGTCATCGCCCCGCCTTAGCGCGCCCCCGCATCCCGTTCATCGAAAAAACTTTGCGACTTGCCGCCATAAGGCCATGGTCGTTCCATTCACCCGATCGCCCGAAGGAACCGTCCTTGATCAGATTTGCACTGCTCGCCTCGACCGCATTGCTCGCCGCCTGCGCGACGACCACCACCGATCCGCTGCTCGCTCCACCCGAGATGCAGGCCCCGGCGGCCGAAGCCCCCGCCCCCGCACCGGTCGACCAGGCGGCGGCGCTCAAGACATTCTTCGACGACTATGACAAGGCCGAGCTTGCGACGTCGCCGTTGAGCAAAGCCTATCGTGCGATCAAGGACGGCGATTACGGCAAGCTCGACGAGTTTGGCGAGGCCGCCGCGCTGGCCAATCGCGCGCTCGACCAACGTACCGTGGAAGCGATGCAGGCGCGCTTCGATCGCGCCGCGCTGCGCCCCGATGATCAGCTGAGCTACGATTTGCTGGTCTATCGCAACCAGCGCTCGGCAAGCATCTTTCCCTATCGCCGCAACGCTTATGTGTTCGACCAGATGAACGGCGCACAGGCCGACATCCCGGCCTTCCTGATCAACATCCACAAGGTCGAGAGCGAGGCCGACGCGCGCGACTATATCAGCCGCATCCGCGCCACCGGCCCGTTCATCGACCAGGCCGTCGCCGAAGCCGCCGAGCGCGAGAAGCAGGGCGTGCTGCCACCCAAATGGGTGTTCGCGCAGGTCATCGACCAATCGAAGAACATCGTCTCTGGCGCGCCATTCGACCGCGGCGCCGACAATGACGTGTTCGCCGATTTCAAGGGCAAGGTTGCCAAGCTGTCGATCCCGCAAGCGTCGAAGGATGCGCTGATCGGCGACGCGCGCACGGCGCTGACCGGTTCGGTCGGTCCGGCTTACCAGCGGCTGGTCGCCTCGCTCACCGCGCAATCGGCACGCGCCGGGACCGACGATGGCATCTGGCGGTTCAAGGACGGCGCGGCGCAATATCAGGCGCTGCTCAATTATTACACGACCACCAAACTGACTGGCGACCAGATTCACGCGCTCGGCCTTGCCCAGGTTGCGCGAATCCATGGCGAGATGGACGCGATCAGGAAGCAGGTCGGGTTCAAGGGCAACCTCAGCCAATTCTTCGCCCACATCCGCGACGGCAAGCAATATTATTATCCCAACACGCCGGCGGGCAAGCAGCGTTACCTCGATGAATCGTTGAAGGCGCAGGCCCAGGTCCAGGCCGCGCTGCCGCGTTACTTCGGGCGGCTGCCCAAGACTGCGCTGCTGATCAAGGCGGTCGAGCCGTTCCGCGAGAAGAATGCGGGGAAAGCATTTTACCAGGACCCGCCGCCCGACGGGTCGCGCCCCGGTACTTACTATGTCAATTTGTACGACATGCGGAACATGCCGTCGGTCGAGGTCGAGGCGTTATACTGCCACGAAGGCATCCCCGGCCATCACCTCCAAGGCGCGCTACTGAGCGAGCTCGGCGAAGGCGAAGTGCCGCCGTTCCGCCAATTTTCGGGCTATACCGCGACCGACGAGGGTTGGGGCCTCTACGCCGAGAAATTGTGCAAGGAGATGGGGCTCTACACCGATCCCTATCGCGATTTCGGGCGGTTGCAGCTCGAGCTTCATCGCGCGATCCGGCTGGTGGTCGACAGCGGCCTCCACCACAAGCGCTGGAGCCGCGAGCGGGCAATCAAATATGTCGAGGATAATAGCGCCGACGCCAAGGGCGGGATCGTCAAGGCGATCGAGCGCTACATTGTCTATCCGGGGCAAGCGACCGCCTACATGGTCGGCAAGCTGAAGATCGAGGAGCTTCGGGCGCGGGCCAAGGCCGCGCTTGGGGCGAAATACGACGATCGCGGGTTCCACGATACGGTGCTGCTCGCCGGATCGATGCCGCTCGACCTGCTCGAAGCGCGCGTCGACGGATGGATTGCGCGAACGAAGGGCTAATTCCCGCACAGCGTCACCCCGGCTTGAGCCGGGGTGACGGTTGCAAAACACGACGCGGCCCCCTAAATCGGACTGGAACACTCCGATTTAGGAAATCCATGCGCCTCACCCACCTTGCCGATTATGCGGTCGTGATGATGACCGCAGCCGCGCGTCGCGAGGCGGGTGCGCGGCTGTCCGCGGCCGAGTTGTCGGGCGAGACCGGCGTTCCGCTCCCCACCGCGCAGAAATTGATGGGCAAGCTCGCCGCGGCGGGACTGCTGACCAGTGTGCGCGGTTTTGGGGGTGGCTTCACCCTCGCGCGCTCAATTGCCGACATCAGCCTGGCCGATATCGTCGAGGCGGTCGAAGGGCCGATTGCGATGACGCAATGTTCGGACGGCCTGCCGAGCGACTGCGCGCTCGATGCGCATTGCCGGGTCAAGCCGCACATGGGCGTGGTCGGCGCCAAGGTTCGTGGCGCGCTCCACGCGGTCACTCTTCAGGAATTAGCGCAATGAACGAGGCAGTCATGACCAACGTCCAAGCGCGCGAGGCGATCGCCAAGGATTATGAGTGGGGTTTCTCCTCGGACATCGAGCAGGAGTTCGCGCCCAAGGGCCTGTCCGAAGACACCGTGCGCTTCATCTCGGCCAAGAAGAACGAGCCCGAGTGGATGCTCGAGTGGCGGCTGAAGGCGTATCGCGCGTGGCTCGAGATGGAGGACATCGACTGGGCCAAGCTCGACATTCCCGCGATCGACTATCAGGACGCTTATTATTACGCCGCGCCGGTCGCCAAGCCCAAGCTCGGCAGCCTCGACGAGGTCGATCCTGAAATCCTGCGCGTCTATGCCAAGCTCGGAATCCCGATCGAGGAGCAGAAGGTGCTCGCCGGGGTCGAGGGCGCGCGGCGGGTCGCGGTCGACGCAGTGTTCGACAGCGTCTCGGTCGCGACCACCTTCCGCGAGGAATTGAAGGCCGCGGGGGTGATCTTCCTGTCGATCAGCGAAGCGATCAAGGAATATCCCGACCTCATCAAGAAGTATCTCGGCAGCGTCGTGCCGCAGCGCGACAATGTCTTCGCCTGCCTCAACGCCGCGGTGTTCAGCGACGGCACCTTCGTGCTGGTCCCCGAGGGCGTGCGCTGCCCGATGGAATTGTCGAC
>JAJAZM010000013.1 GCA_026785645.1 Sphingomonas bacterium
CCTTCATCGTCAGCCGCTTTGCCCGCCGCGATGTCACCGTCGCGCTGACCGGCGATGGCGGCGACGAATTGTTCGCGGGGTACAACCGCCATGTTTCGGCGCCGGCGATGTGGCGCTCGATCCGCCATGTACCAAGGCCGCTGCGGGCCGCTGCAAGCGCGACGCTCGGCCGCCTGCCGTCAAACTTCTGGAGCGCCGCTGCGTCGGCCATGCCCGGCCGGACCGCGCCCAATCTCGGCGCCAAGCTACACAAGGCGTTGCGCACTGCGGGCCACGCCCGCGACTTCACCGACATTTACGACGATTTTCTCGACGAATGGGCGGGCGAACCGTCACCGGTGATCGGCGGCGGGGCAGGGGGCGCGGTTCCTGTCCCCGCACGCCTCGATGCAACCGTCGCGACGATGCTGCGCGACGCCACCGGCTATTTGCCCGACGACATATTGACCAAGGTCGATCGCGCTTCGATGGCGGTCAGCCTCGAAACCCGCGTGCCGTTCCTGGACCATCGCCTCGCGGCGGTTGCAGCGCGGATCCCGCTGTCGATGAAAGTGCAGGGCGGGAAGGGCAAGCAGATCCTTCGTAAAGCGCTGTTCGCCCGCGCCCCCGCCGCGCTGTTCGACCGCCCCAAGGCCGGCTTTGCGGTGCCCGTCGGGGAATGGATCAAGCGCCCGTTACACGATTGGGCGGAAAGCCTGCTCGATCCGCGGCGCCTGGCCGGGGAGGGCTATTTCGACCCCGCTATCGTCCGTGCTCGCTGGGCCGATCATTTGAGCGGGCGCCGCGATTCGACCGCCGCCATCTGGTCGATCCTGATGTTCCAGGCCTGGCTCGAAGAACAGCGCGCCTAGGAAAAGCGCTCGACCAATCCGGGAAGCGATGCGTCATGGGTCAGATCGAGATGCAGCGGGGTCACCGTCACATAGCCGTCGGCGATCGACTCCAGGTCGGTGACATGCCCCGGTGTCTCGACCGTCGGTGCCAGCCCGAACCAGAAATAGGGGAAACCGCGCGGATCCTGCCGCTCGATGATCCTCAGTCGTCCATAATCGCGAAATCCCTGCCGGCACACGCGTACGCCCTTGACCGAATCGGGTTCGATCGCCGGGAAATTGACGTTGATCAGCGTGCGCTTGTCCATCGCTACCGCAACCAATTCGGCAAGCACGCGCCCCGCCCAGGCTTCGGACGATCCGAATGGCACGCTCGCGCCAAGCCCCTGCTTGGCATAGGCCTGGCTCAGCGCGATCGATGGAACGCCGGCCAACGCCCCTTCCATCGCCGCCGAGACGGTGCCCGAATAGGTCACATCCTCGGCCAGGTTCGCGCCGCGGTTGATCCCCGACAGGATCAGGTCGGGCGGACTGTCCTTCATGATATGCGCCAGCGCCATCATCACCGCGTCGGTCGGGGTGCCAGTCACCGAATAGCGCTGTTCGCCATGCTCACGCAGCCGCACTGGCTGGGTCAGGGTCAGCGAATGGCCGGTGCCCGACTGCTCCTCGCTTGGCGCGACCACCCAGATATCGTCGGACAGGTCGGCCGCAACATGCTCGAGCAACGCCAGTCCGCGCGCGTCGATACCGTCGTCATTGGTGATCAGGATCCGCATTGGGGCGCTATGCGTGAAACCCCGCTCACTGCCAAGCAAACATGCGCGCTGCGCCCATTGGGCAACATAGCGAAACAAATTGGGTCACTCGACGGTCAGTCCTTGTTAACTTCGCGAGGCTTAACTATAGGCCGCTTGGGGATTGCTGGCTGACCCGGGCAAGTATCGGGAAAGTCTACTGTAATCGCTTCCGGCCGAGATCGGTGGCCCGGTCCCGGATACGGCGGCGACGCGTATCGGGGAGGGACGTATGGCGACCGCATTGAAGGACCTTTACGGGTCAGGCACACAAAAATTCGATCAGCTCCAGCTTGCCGAACATTATCGACCGGCTGACATCGACGAGTTCATGGGCCCGCAGCAGCGTGCTTATTTCCTCGCCAAGTTGAAGGCGTGGAAGGAAGCGATCGTTGACGAATCGCGCGCCACCATGGCCCAGCTCCAGGTCGACTCGCTTCGCGAGCCCGACATG
The DNA here is from genome assembly GCA_026785645.1 of Sphingomonas bacterium. Taxonomy (GTDB): domain Bacteria; phylum Pseudomonadota; class Alphaproteobacteria; order Sphingomonadales; family Sphingomonadaceae; genus Sphingomicrobium. The sequence goes on from JAJAZM010000013.1 coordinate 2,085, forward strand.
GCGGACCGCGCATCGAGCGAGACCGACTGGTCGATCGAGCTTCGCACCCGCGACCGCCAGCGCAAGTTGATCGCCAAGATCGACGCTGCGGTGCGCCGGCTGTACGACGGCGAATATGGCTATTGCGAAGTCACCGGCGACCCGATTTCGCTGGCCCGACTGGAAGCTCGGCCGATCGCCACGATGAGCCTCGAGGCGCAGGAAAAGCACGAGCGGGTCGAGCGCGTTTCACGCGACGATTAGGGCCTGTTGCTGACGGTCTGATTCAACGACTGGTGCCGTGGGCGGCGGGCATGACGGCCCGCCACCATAAGCGCACAAGGGTCCGGCGTCAGAGGCCGGTCAGTACGTCCTTGACGCGCAATTTCTCTTTCTTGAGCTGGTGGAGCTTGATGTCGTCGGGGTGGGGGCGATGCTCTTCTTCGTCGATCAGCGCCTCGAGCGATGCGTGCTTGTTCTCGAGGCTATCCACATGTGCTTGAACCATCGGGTCATTCCTTTGCTGCCAATGAAAGTGACGCATTGGAGTAAAACATGATTTGTCGCTTTTGTCTTGCCTCGATGACTCCATTCGTCTCCGCGATGCCGCCAACCGCCGTTCCGGCGGCAGGTGACGTTGCCGCCTCGCTCGGCTACGTCGCGGCATGAACGACGACGATCCGCGCCAGATCCTTGCTTTGCTCAAGGCCGATCATCGCCGACTCGATGAGGAGATTGAGGCGCTTCGTGCGGCGGGTTCGATTGACCAGATCGAAATTGCGCGGCTCAAGAAGCGCAAGCTGATCCTCAAGGATGAAATCGCCCAGCTGGCCGACCGCATCATTCCCGATTTGCTTGCCTGAGTTGTACCGGAGTGGTCTGACCCGTGCCAATATGGGACGCGATCGAGGCTTGGTCGCCCGCCGGACGCTCCAAGCGTTTGAACCGGAAGCGAAACGTGTCACACAGAGGGCGCAATGAACGAACCATTTGAGCCGTCACGTCCGGAAGCGCGGATCACCCCGCGGCTGGTGGATGCATTATACACCGAAGCGATGGTTCTCGCCGATGAGGCGCGCGCCTATTTCGACGATGTCGGCAAGGGCGAGCGGCTGCTGCTCGAGCCGTTCGCGCGGGTCGGATTTGCCTGCGAATCCCTCAAGGTCACGACGCGCGTCATGCATATCGTCGCGTGGCTGCTGACCCAGCGCGCGATCGAGACCGGCGAATTGCACCAGGTCGATGGCCGTCGCCCCGAACGCCGCCTCGGCCATGCCACGACCAGCGAGCCGCAGGTGATCGAGCAGATGCCCCCCGCGGCGCAGCGGCTGATCCACGCCAGCAGCGATCTCTACGCCCGGCTCCAGCGGCTCGACGAGGGCCAGCTCGATGACGAGCCGGTGCAAAGCCCGGCGCGCGCGCTTATGGGCCGGCTTGAACGCGACCTGATCTGGAACCGCGGCGCCTGACGCACTAGGCTGCGGCGGATGCAGCCCTTCACGTTCACTTATGGTCCGCGCGTGCTGGCCACCGCCACCGGCGCGGCCGAGCTTCCCGCTTTGTTGCCCGACGGTCCCGTCCTGCTCGTCACCGACGACCAGTTGCTCGGCCTCGGTCTCGCCCAACCCTGGATCGCCGAGCTCGAACGCACCCGCGTGGTGACGATCTTCAGCGCGGTCGAGGCCGATCCGTCAAAGTCCACTCTGCTTGCCGCGGTCGAGGCCGGACGCGCCGCCGCCGTCACCTCGGTGGTCGGCTTCGGCGGGGGCAGCCCGATGGACGTCGCCAAGCTCGCCGCTTATCTGCTCGGCTCAGGCGACGCGCTCGACTCGATCTGGGGGGTGGAGGTCGCGGTCGGCGCCAAGCTCCCGCTGGTGCTGGTCCCGACCACCGCGGGCACCGGCTCCGAAGCGACCCCGATTTCGGTCATCACGGTCGACGGCGGTACCAAGCTTGCGGTCAACGCCCGCGCCATCACCGCCGACCTCGCAATCCTCGATCCGACGCTGACCACCGGTCTGCCGCGCCACGTCACTGCCGCGACCGGGATCGACGCGATGGTCCATGCGGTCGAGGCCTACACCTCGGCGCGGCTCAAGAATCCGCTGTCGGACGCGCTCGCCCGCGAAGCGTTGCGCTTGCTCTCGGCCAATCTCATCCGCGCCTGCGAAGCGCCCGACGATCTCGCCGCGCGCTCGGCGATGCTGCTCGGCGCACATCTTGCGGGGGTGGCTTTCTCCAACGCCCCGGTCGCCGGGGTCCATGCGCTCGCTTACCCGCTCGGCGGCCTCCATCATCTCCCCCACGGCCTGTCGAACGCGCTGATGCTGCGCCATGTGCTGCAGCATAATGCGGCGTCCGCGCGCGAACCGTACGCCGAGCTGGCCGAAATCATCGCTCCCGAGTGCGTCGGTCAGGGCAGCCAGGCCAGATGCGCCACCCTGATCGACGCGCTCGACCGGATGATTACCGACAGTGGCCTCAAGCCGCGCCTTCGCGATCACGGCATTGCGCGGTCCGACATCCCGATCCTCGCGCGTGAGGCGATGAAGCAGCAGCGGCTGCTGATCAACAATCCGTGCCCGATCGAAGAGGCAGACGCGGCGCGCTTGTATGAGGCGGCGTGGTGACCCGCCCGATCCCGTGCGGCCGCGACGCGTACCGCCACTTCACTACCATCACCACCCGCTGGTCGGACAATGACGCCTACGGCCACGTCAACAACACCATCTATTATGCCTGGTTCGACAGTGCCGTGAACGCGCTGCTGGTTGGCGCCGGGCTACTCGATATCGTGGCCGGCGACCCGATCGGGCTGGTGGTCGAAACCGGCTGTACCTACTTTGCGCCGTTGAGCTTCCCCGGCGATGTCGAGGTCGGGATCGCGGTCGCCCGCCTTGGCGGGTCGAGCGTCACCTATCGCATCGGCATCTTCGCCGCCGGATCCGCCGAGCCCGCCGCCCAGGGTCATTTCACCCACGTCTACGTCGCCCGCGCCTCACGTCGTCCGGTGCCATTGCCCGACCAGTGGCGCGCCACGCTGGCGGCGCTCAGCTAATTGCGCCCCGCGTCGCTCTGGGCGCGGATCGCAGTGAACTCGCTCCCCGCCAGCCACTGGGGCCAGCGGTCGCTGTTGGCGATCGACTGGCCGACGCGGAACGCGGCGGTTGCTTCCTGCGCCGTCCCGGCAAAACTCCAGCGCGGGTCAAACTGGTCGCATGGCTGGTGGTAGCAATCGCGGTTGTAGGCGGCGACGATTCGCTCTCCCGACGCGCGTCCGCCCCTGACCAGGTCGCGCCCGGCGCGGAACGCGAGCGCCGGAACCCCGCGCTGGGCAAAGGGATAATGGTCAGATCGGAAATACCAGCCCGCTTCGGGGTTTGGCTCGGGCACGACCCGCTGGCCGCCGCGCGCCGCAGCACGGCGAAGCTCGGCTTCGAGGTCGGTCTGGCCGGGCCCGATCAGCTCGAGCGTATGTGACGCCGGAAGCACGACATGCGGATCGAGGTTGATCACTGCCGCTGTCCGGGCCAGCGGATAGAGCGGGTGCGCGGCATAATATTCGGCGCCGAGCAGGCCTTTTTCTTCCGACGTCCAGGCTGCGAACAGCACGCTCCGACGCGGTCGCTTGGCTGCCGCGAACGCACGCGCGACCTCGATCAGTTCGGCGGTGCCGGTGGCATTGTCGACCGCGCCGTTGCGGATCGTGTCGCCACGCACGTCGGGGCCATTGTGGCCATTGGCATCCCAATGCGCGCCATATAGCAGATAGTCGCCGGCGCGGTCGGTCCCGCGCAACTTGCCGATCACGTTGCGGCTGATGAACGGGGTCGCCCGGTTCGACCCGCCGACCGACACGCTTGTGCCGCGCAAGGAAAAGGCGCGGAATTCCGGGTTGCGGGCGCGCGCCTTGAGGGCGGGCAGGCCGAGGCCAAGCTGCCGAAGCAGCGCCACCGCAACCTCGCGCCGGACGATCGCGCTGAAGCCGAGCGGCGATTGCTGCAGCGGCGTAAAGGCGATGCTCGGCAGGACGTCGCCACTGCCGGCCTGGGCGAACGGCCAGCTGAACGCGGCTTCCTCGTGAATGAACAGCACGCCCACCGCGCCGGCCTTGGCGGCGGCGGCAACCTTGGTTCCGCTCCGCCCCGAAAAGGCCAGCGCGCGCCCGCCGAAGCCGAGATTGCGACCCGCTTCCATGTCGGGGTCGTTGGCCAGCAGCACGGCGACCTTGCCGCGCATGTCGACGCCGCGATAGGCGTCCCAGCCGCGCGCCGGATCGACGATCCCCCAACCGGCGAACACCAATGGCGCATCGGCCAGCTCGAAGCGTCCGCCATTGCGCAACGACAAGGTTGAATCGGCGCCCAACCGAAGCTGCTGACTCCGGCCCGCAATCCGTACCGACAGGCTTGCCCCCGGCAACCGGTCGAGCCGCACCAGCGGCAC
>JAJAZM010000014.1 GCA_026785645.1 Sphingomonas bacterium
CAGTTCCTGTGCCCAACAACATCCTGCTCGCCGACTGGACCGGCCCGTACCAAGGGGTTCCGCCGTGGGACCAGGTCAAGCCCGAACTGTTTGACGAGGCCTACACTTTCGCCATCGCCGAACTCGAGCGTGAAGCGGCGGCGACCGCCAACAATCCCGAGGCGCCTACCTTCGCCAATACGATCGAGGCGATGGAGCGTGGCGGCCAGCGGCTCGAGCAGGTCGGATCGATCTTCGGGGTGATGACCGACAATATGTCGTCGCCGGCCTATCAGGCGCTGGACAAGGCGTGGTCACCCAAATTGTCGGCGGCGTTTGACCGCATCACGCTCGATCCCAAGCTCTTCGCGCGGGTCGAGACCCTCTACAACAGCCGCAACAGCCTCGGCCTCGACGCCAAGCAATTGCGCGTGCTGACCCGCACTTATGACGGTTTCGTGCGCCGCGGAGCCAAGCTCGATGCCGCGCAAAAAACGCAGGTGTCGGCGATCAACCAGCAGCTCGCCTCGGCCTTCTCCGACTTCAACAGCCGCCTGCTGGCTGATGAAGGAAGCTTCCTATCCGCCAGCGCGGCCGAAATGGCTGGAGTTCCGCAGGACGTTCGCGACGCCGCGGGCGAAGTCGCCAAGGCCAAGAAGCTCCCCGCCGGAAGCTTCGCCGTGCGCAATACCCGGTCGGCGGTCGATCCGGTGCTTAGCTTTGCAAGCAATCGCGCGCTTCGCCAGAAGGTGTGGCAGTCATTCGTCAATCGCGGCGATAACGGCAATGCCAACGATACCAACGCGCTGATCGGCCAAATCGTCAAGCTGCGCGCCGACCGGGCGCATCTGCTCGGCTACAAGACCCATGCCGACCTTCGAATGCAGGATACGATGGCCAAGTCTCCGGCGCGGGCAATGGACCTGATGATGCGCGTCTGGCCGGCGGCCGTGAAACGCGTCAATGAGGAAGTCGCCGACATGCGACCGTTCGCGGCGCGGGACGGCGTCCGGACGATCGAGCCGTGGGATTATCGCTATTATCAGGAGAAGGTCCGCAAGGCGAAATATGACCTGAGCGAAGACGAGATCAAACCCTATTTCGAGCTTTCAAACCTCGTCAACGGCATGTTCTGGTCGGCCGAGCAATTGTACGACCTGAAGTTCAAAGAAAACACCGGGACGGTGCCGGTGTGGCAGTCTGACATCCGTACCTTCGAGGTGACCAACGCCAAGACCGGCAAGGTGATCGGGCTGTTCTACCTCGATACCTACTCTCGCGAGGGCAAGCGCTCGGGCGCCTGGGCGACTGGCTATCGCGACACGTCGGGACTGCTCGGCGCCCGACCCAAGCTGGTGTCGAACAACAATAATTTCACCAAGCCGGGCCCGGGCCAGCCAGTGCTGATCACGCTCGACGACGCATCGACCCTGTTCCACGAATTCGGCCACGCCATCCAAGGGCTGCTGACCGACGTTTACTATCCGTCGCTTGGCGGGTCGCAGCGCGATTTCGTCGAATATCCGAGCCAGGTGAACGAGAATTGGCTGCTTACCCGGCCGGTGCTCGAGCGCTTCGCCAAACATTACAAGACGGGTGCGCCGATGCCCGTCAGTCTAGTCAAGAAGATCGAGGCGTCGAACACCTTCAACCAGGGTTTCTCGACGGTCGAATATCTATCCTCGGCGCTGGTCGACATGAAGCTCCACACCAAGCCAGATGGCGTGGTCGATGTCGATGCGTTCGAGAAGGCCACGTTGGCCGAGCTCGGCATGCCGCGCGAGATGGTGATGCGCCACCGGCTTCCGCAATTCGGGCATCTATTCTCGTCCGACGCTTATTCGGCGGGCTATTACAGCTATCTGTGGTCGGAGACGATGGACGCCGATACGTGGGCGGCGTTCGAGGAAACCGGCGATCCATTCAACCGGGCAATCGCCGACAAATTCCGCACCATCCTGCTATCGACCGGCAACGAGACCGACCGGGCCGAGGCCTATCGCCTGTTCCGCGGGCGCGATCCGGATGTGACCGCATTGCTCAAGCGGCGCGGTTTCCCGCTCAACTGAGACTAAGGCGGGCCGCTTCTCAACCGGGAAGCGGCCCGCATCTGATCAGCTCGCCGAGGGTCCGGCAAAGGTGTCGATCAGCACGTCGAGCTGCGCCTGGCAGTCGTTGCGGATCAGGCTCTGCGCCAGTCCTTCGAGCCCCGCCGGCACCGGCGCGATCGGCCGCGCGCTGAGAGTGACAGCGCCGCTGGCGCCGCCCTTCACTTCGTAACGACTACCCGCCGCGACCGGCAAGGTCGCCGGCCAGGCGGCATTCTTCTGTCCGGCAGCAAAGTCCACCGTGGCGAACCGGTCGCTGCCGATTTCCTTGACCGTGACCCGCTTGGCCACGCTGGATTCGGCGCGATACAGGCCAACATCGGCCGGATTGGCAACACACACATTACCCGAGCGGCCGATATCGGCCTGCCACACGTTGCGACCCGAGGTTGCGCCGGTCGGTCCGCCGCGAACCGCCCCGACCCGGCTGCGGCGCGCATTTGACTGGCCCGACAAGGCCGACATGGCCGAGGTCGAGCCGCCAGCCGAGGCCGAAGTGCTGTACGAGCCCGGACCGCGCAACGTTCGGGTACCGCGCGAATCGAGCAGGATCACCACGTCATTGCCGCGCAAGGTGATCGCCTGGTTTTCGGGCAGCGCACGCCCCGCCGGAAATGCCTTGGCCGACGGTCCCGACGATCGCACCACCAGTACCGCCGCTTGCGCCGCGACCGCGCTTGTTGCCAGCGCGATCCCGCAGCCGGCCATGATCCACCTGTTCATCTTACTTCTCCCCTAAAAGATAAGACCCGCCTGGCCCCGTCTGTCGAAGCCGGTTGGCGAGCACCGATAAAGCTACATCATTATCATACATTGCTGCGATTGCTTCAAGTGCATGCAGCGCTTCTTTGTCGCCAGCCTCGAACTGACGCCATAAACGGGTCAGTTCGGCGCGTTGTGCGGGATCGGTATGGCCAGCGGGTTCCCACACCACGATCGGGGTCGACCGGCCCGACAGGGTGATTCGTCCCATCGGCCGAAAAATGTCCTGAGTTACGGTCCGGGCGCGGGCTTCGTCGCTGACGAGGGCCGTGCTTTTCAGATATTTGTTGGCCCCCTCGAGCCGCGCGGCAGTATTCATCGCATCGCCCAGCGCGGTATACTGGATCCGCCCCTCGCCGCCGAAATTCCCGACGATCGCCTCACCATAATGAAGTCCGATGCGGGTCTTGCCGAGCATTGCCCGGTCGGGATCGTCGCCGCCGAAACCCTGGGTGAACTTGAGCATTTCGACCACCGCGTTGAGCGCCCGGTCGCCATCGTCGTCGCGCGCGATCGGCGCCCCCCAGAAGGCAACCACCGCATCGCCGACGAACTTGTCGATCGTTCCGCCATTGCGGAGGACGATGGCGCTCATCCCGTCGAGGTAGGCGTTGAGGATCGAGGCGGTCTTCTCCGCCGGGATGACGTGGCTCAGGCTGGTGAAGCCCTGAATGTCGGTGAACAAGGTGAAGATCTCCAGCCGTTCGCCGGTCAGCGACAGCTTGGTCGGATCCTTGATGATCATCGCGGCAATGTCGGGCGGGAGATATTTGCCAAGCGCCGACTGGGCGAAGCGGCGCTGGTCGGAGCCCATCGCCTTCACCGTCGCCTCAGTCGCCATATACGCCAGCAGCCAGCCGGCGATCCAGCCGAACGCGGGCAAGCCCTGCGTATCGATCCCGCGCCATTCGAACAGGAAGGGCGCCGCGCCGAAGAACAATGTTTGCCCGACGATCAACACGCTGAGTGCGCCGGGACGAACATCGACCATCGAGGTGAAGGCGCCGGCCAGCACGACGAAGATGGCGAGCACCCACAACGCCGGGCCGTTTATCCGCCCCGGCATCCGGCGGTCGAGCGCCTGGGTGAGCATTGCGGCGTGGACCTGAAGCCCGGCGATGGTATCCTTGGTCACCCGGGTCAGCGGATATTCGAATTGGTCGGCATCTGGCAGGTCGCCGCCGATCAGGACGTAGCGTCCCGTGACCTCGCCAGCCAAAGCGGGCGCGACTGCGGGATCGATGAACAGGTCGATCGGGAGCGAGGCGAAAACGTCATATTCGTTATTGACCGGGGCGCTGTAGAGGACGCTGCCCTGATAGGCTGCGGCGCTGGTCCGCCCGCTCATTGCCACCGGCAGGAACGGCGGCAGGTCGCGCGGCTGGTTGGGCCAGTTGCGAAGCACATTGTCGGAATCGCTCTCGATATGGATCGAGGCTTTTCGAACATTGGGATTGTCGATCCGGGCGAGGAAGGAGTCAAGGAACTCCTGCTGCCACACCTGGATGTCCTTGGGATTATAGGCGTTGGTGGCATAGCCGATCCACACCGGGGTGGTCATCGACTGTAGCGCGGTGACCAACTTCGGGTCGTCGTTTTGCGCTTGGTCGAACAGAATATCGATCCCGATCGCCTTTGCCCCCATCTTGTCGAGGTTGGTCAGCGCGTCGGCCAATGTGGTGCGGTCGAGCGGCGATCGTTCGCCGGTGCGCTGCTGGCTGTCGGGGATGAACGGAATCAGCAGGATGCGCTTTTCCTGGACCACCTTGCGGGTGGCGAGCGCAGCATAAGAGGCGCGGACATCGTAAAGCGCGCGCTCGGCGTCGGCGGCGATCGGGATTTCGCGATAATGAGTCGAGCCGTCGGGCTCGGTCACCTCGATCGGGGTTTCCCAGCTGTAGCGCGCGAGCAGCACGGCGGCGATGATGAACAGCAAGGTCGCGATCCGCCGGGCGAGCGGGACCTGCGCCAGATCCTTCGATATTGAGGCAAGCGACGGCAGCCTCGCAGCGATGCGAGTCTCCGCTTTTGGCCATTTCAACGGCTTGTCCACCCGATGCCGACGCTCCCCCGCTCGAATGATTATCGAGTCGTTATCGGCGTCATGCTTAACTTTGTATAAGCTATAAGGCGAGTGCGCGGGGTTAGCTTGTCCCACGATGCGACAGCGAGTGCCTGGTCACAGACGAGCGGATTGGACCTGGCGCCAGGCGAGGTCGGCCAGCGGTTCGGTCAATGCGGCGGTAGCGGCGGCATGATCGGACGACGCATTGCCGCGCGCCAGCCGACCGCGAATGCCATGGGTGATGGCCGCCAGCCGAAACATCACGAAGGCCATCAGATAATCGATATGCTGCAGGTGATCGCGCCC
>JAJAZM010000015.1 GCA_026785645.1 Sphingomonas bacterium
GCCGAAGCGCTCCGCCAGCTGGGTGGTCGACATCGACATATTGGCTTGGCCCGGCGCGGGAATGGCATAACCCTGGCGCGACTGGAAATCGGGCGACACACGCTCGAGCGTGTCCGAAAACAGCTTGAACAATCGCGACTGTCGCTCGGTCAGCGACGGAATGCCCTCGAACCCCGCGAGGAAGTTGGCCGGGATCGCCTCGTCGCCGTGGATGTCCATCGCGAAATCAGGCGGCTCCTGGTCCATCGCATTACGTACGCACAGCACTTCGGGGCTCTTGTCCGCGCTCGGCGCATGCCATTCGCGGTTGAGGTTGGTGCCCGCGGCATTGGTCCGCAAATGGCCGCGGCGCGACCCGTCGGGGTTCATGTTGGGGACGATGTGGAAGGTGCAGTCGCGGCGCAGCACTCGGGCGACCGGATCGTCGCTATCGGCCAGTTTCTCGAGCGCGCCTTCCATCCACCATTCGGCCATGCTCTCGCCGGGGTGCTGGCGGGCGTAAAGCCATACCGTCAGCGGCCCCTCGCCGATCGTCAGGCAGTCAATATCCTGCCCGTCCAAAGTCTTGCCGAGCACGCGGTAGCCAACCCCCGGAAGCGCGGCGACGGTCGACACCAGATCATGGTGCCGTTCCATCGAATATGGCGCGAAGTACGCCAGCCACACGCAGTTGGTCTCGGGCGTGAAGCGGATCGTCAGCACGCCATCGTCATAGGAAGTGCCGGGAATCCGCACCCAATCCTCGCGATCGAGCGACAGGCACGCCTGATAGCCCGGCCAGCCGTCGGGATAAGCCGATTTGCCGCAATTGGTGATCTTCAGCGTGACTTCGCGCCCGCCTGCACCGGCCAGCTTGAAGTGAAACCATTGGTAGAAATCGCTGAGGTGATCGGTGACGATCTCCAGCGCGGCGGTGTCGCCGTCGATGGAGGTGACGCGGATGTTGCCGGCGTCGAACGCGCTGGAAATCGTGATGGACATGGGGACCTTCGACGTGATTGGGGTTCAGCGAGCCTGATAGTGTCATGCGACCGTACTGCAAACCCCCGGCTGCGCCGCACTCCGCCTTGACTAAGCCGCCCTCCCCTTCTAGTGGAGCCGCCGGTCCTCACCGACCTTCCGATCACGTTCAGACCAGCAAAGCAGGCGTCCCGGCAATGAAGATTCGCAATTCCCTGAAGTCGCTCAAGTCGCGCCATCGCGATTGCCGGGTGATTCGCCGTCGCGGTCGGACCTACGTCATCAACAAGACGAATCGGCGGTTCAAGGCCCGCCAGGGCTAAGCCCTTCGCCCTTAGCGCCCGCCTTTAGCGCGCGTAACGTCAGCACGACCGCAAACAGCAGTTCGATCACTCCGACGGCCAGGATCGGCCCGCCGGGGAGCGACGTCACGTCGAAAATCTCGGCCAGCCCGACCGCGGTGATCAGCGTTGCCAGCAGCCAGTAGAGCCGGTCGCCATAGGCGGTCTTGAACACGAAATAGTGCGTCCCCACCGCAACCGCCGCAAGCGGGAAGACCAACGCCGGCTCGAACGGCAGGATCAGCCAGGCGGCGAGCAGGCACCCGATCATCGCGATCGTGCTTTCCAATGCCACCAGCCCCATCGGATTGTCGCGTGATTCGCGCATCCGGCGGAACAGCAGGCGCGATGCAGCGAGGCCCAGTGGATAGATCAGCATGCCGCCGAAGAACAGAGTGATGAACGCGGTCCGGGTCCCGTGATTGCCCTCGACCCAAGCAGCCACGAACCACAATAAGCCGCTGACGAACGCGCCGGGCCCGCCCCCGACATAAGCGCGGCGCAAGTCCGTCTGGGCATCGGTGATCGTCATGATTCCATTCCCCTGTTGATGGCCTTACGCATTGGCGACGATCGCCGCCCATTCGGCCTCGGTCGCGATCCGCACACCAAGCTCGGCGGCTTTCTTCAACTTCGATCCCGCGCCCGGCCCGGCCACCACCAGATCGGTCTTGGCGCTGACCGATCCCGCCGAGCGCGCCCCCAGTCGTTCGGCCTGCGCCTTGGCCTCGTCGCGGCTCATCGTTTGCAGCGTGCCGGTGAAGACGATGGTCTTGCCGGTCCATATCGTCGCGCGCGCGGTCGAGACGAAGGCGGCCGGCCTCGCCAGCGCCAGCAACTCGGCCAATTGCTCGCGGTTGTGCGGCTCGTGGAAGAAATCGACCAGCGCCTCCGCGACCACCGGTCCGACCCCCTCGACCGCCGACAATTCGGACTCAGCCCCATCGCCGGTCGCCGCCGCCTGCAGCGCCTCGATCGTCGCGAACGCCTTCATCAGATCCTTCGCGGTCACTGCCCCGACATGGCGGATGCCGAGCCCGAACAGGAAGCGCGCCGGGTCGAAATTCTTGCGCGCCTCGATCGCGGCCAGCAGATTATCGGCCGATTTTTCCTTCCACCCCTCGCGCCCGATCAGCGCGTCACGGTGGGCTTTTAGCCGGAAGATGTCCGCCGGGCCGTGGAGCCAGCCGAGACCCACGAATTCGACGATGCTCTTCTCGCCCAGCCCGTCGATGTCCATCGCTCCGCGGCTGACGAAATGTTTCAATCTTTCAATGCGTTGCGCGGGGCAGATCAGTCCGCCGGTGCAACGCACGTCGACCTCCCCCTCCTCGGCCACCGCTTCGGACCCGCACTCCGGACAATGATCGGGGAATTCATATGATGCTCGCACTGTGACCCGCGTCAGATTCTCCACCACCTGCGGGATGACATCCCCCGCCCGCTGGATCCGCACCCGGTCGCCGACGCGCAGGCCGAGCCGCGCAATCTCGTCGCGATTGTGGAGCGTGACATTGGCGACGATCACGCCCCCGACACCGACCGGTTTGAGCCGCCCGACCGGAGTCAGCTTGCCGGTCCGCCCGACCTGGATGTCGATCGCCTCGAGCAATGTCTCGGCCTGCTCGGCGGGGAATTTGTGCGCCAGCCCCCAGCGCGGGCTGCGCGCCACCTGACCCAGCCGCTCCTGCCAGTCGAGCCGATCGACCTTGTACACCACCCCGTCGATGTCGAACGGCAAGTCGGCCCGCGCCGCTTCGATCGCCGCATAATGCGTCAACCCCGCCTCGATCGTATCGACCGTCACCAGCAGATCGCTGACCGGAAATCCCAACGCCTTGAGCCGCGCCATCGCTTCGCTCTGGGTCGCGCCGAGCGCCTCGCTGAGCTCGCCCCAGCCATGCGCCAGGAAGCGCAGCGGCCGCGCCGCCGTCACGCCCGGATCCTTCTGCCGAAGCGATCCCGCCGCGGCATTGCGCGGGTTGGCGAATATCTTCGCCCCCGCCGCGTCC
>JAJAZM010000016.1 GCA_026785645.1 Sphingomonas bacterium
GTGGCTCTCCATCCCGACCGCGTCGATGCACGCGTCGGGACCGATCCCGCCGGTCATTTCGAACAAGGCGTCGCGAATATCGACCTCGGTGAAGTCGAGCACCTCGGCGCCCATCGATTTGGCCAGTTCGAGCCGCCGCGGAAAATGGTCGATCGCGATTACCCGATGCGCGCCAAGCAGCAACGCCGACTGGATCGCGAACAGCCCGACCGGACCGCAACCCCATACCGCGACCGTATCGCCCGGTTCGATCTCGGCATTGACTGCGGCTTGCCAACCGGTTGGTAGAATGTCGCTGAGGAACAGTACCTTGTCGTCCTCCAGCCCGTCAGGAACGATGATCGGCCCGACGTCGCTATACGGCACGCGAAGATATTCGGCCTGGCCCCCGGCATAGCCACCGGTCAGATGCGCGTAGCCGAATGCTGCGCCCATCGGATATCCATAGAGCGTTTCCGATGCATCCGAGGTTTCGGCTGGATTGCTGTTGTCGCACGCCGCAAATTGCAGCTTCTCGCAGAAGAAGCACGATCCGCAGCTAATCGTAAACGGGATCACCACGCGCTGCCCCTTCTTGAGCGTCGATTTGGGCCCGACCTCGACCACTTCGCCCATATTCTCATGGCCCATGATGTCGCCGGCGCGCATCGTCGGAATATAGCCATCGTAGAGATGCAAGTCGGAGCCGCAGATCGCGGTCGACGTGACCTTGATGATCGCATCGCGCGGATTGACGATTTCGGGGTCGGGGACCGTATCGACCCGGACGTCATGTCGGCCATGCCAGGTTAGTGCGCGCATCTTGGATACTCCTAAATTCTGGCTTCGGTGGGGGATTCAGACGGACGTGCCGAGGGGCTGGCATTGGTCGTCACCTCGCCCGTTTCAAGCAATTGCTTGAACCGGCGAAGGTCGAGCCGCGCCTGGATCGCCGGCTCACGGCGAAACAGCTTGGCGGCGATCTTGCCGATCGTCCCGCCGGGCGGTGCATAGGTCAGGATCAGCGTCACCACCGTTCCGCGTCCCGGCGCGGCATCCTTGAACAGCACCTCGCCCGCGGTATCGATCTGGCTCTCTTCTACGCTCTTCCACGCGATCCGTTCGCCCGGCACATCGTGCGTGATCTCGGTGACCAGCTCGACTGTTTTTCCGGCGGGAGCCTCGATCGTCCAGCGCGAAGTCTTGTCGTCCACTTTGGTGACGCTTCGGACATTGTCCATGAAGTCGGGAAAGCGGGTGAAGTCGCGCCAGCGATCGTAAACTTCGCGGCGCGGGCGGTTGATCGTCTGGCTCCGGCCGATTAATTCGCCGTGCTTCCCCGCAGGCCGATCCTTGTGCGTCCATGGCGGCGAGTCGCTGATATAGGCCTCGCGACCGTCGCCCGATTTGCGATTGATCAGAAACGCAGCGCCCGCTGCGGCGACCACCGCTCCCGCGCCAAGCGCGATCTTTGCGGTTTTCCAATCGGCTGCTTCGGATCTGGGCTTGCGACTGCTTGGCATGACATTCTCCGCGGCTGGGCGGTGAAGCAAGGGGATCGCGCCACCATGCGGGACAAACCGCCGTGGGTGCTTAGCGTTCCGTTCGAATGACAGCCGAAACTAACGCGCCGCGGGCCAGCCTTCGATGATCGCGACAAACCGGCTCAGCCACGCGTTGGTCTGATGACCGTCGACCACGCGGTGATCGATCGTCAGCGTGACATAGGCCATCGGCCGTACCAGGATCGCATCCTGACCATCGATCTTGCGCACCACCACGCGCTTCTCCAATTTGCCGACGCCAAGGATCGCCGCCTGACCGGCGTGGAGGATGATCGGGCTGGCAAGCAGGCTGCCCGACACGCCATGGTTGGAGATGGTGAAGCTTCCTCCCGACACGTCGCCGCCGGTCAGCTTGCCATTGCGCGCCCGGGTCGTGAGGTCGTCGAGCTTCGCGCCGATCGCCGCTAGGTCCAGCGCTCCGGCATCCTTGACCACCGGCACCACCAGCCCCTTGTCGCCAAGCGCGGTGCCAACCCCGATATTGATCGTCGGTGACACCGCGATCCGGTCGCTCTCCCACCGCCCGTTGATCGCCGGGGCGACCGCCATTGCCTCAGCGGCGGCCTTGACCAGATAGGCAGTGTAGCTGAGCTTCACGCCCCGCTCGCCAAGCGCACTCTTGTGCGCGGCAACCGCTGAAAAATCCGCCTCGAACAACGCCGTGACATGCGGTGCTTCAGAAACGGCGCGAACCATATTCTCGGCGATCTTGAGCCGAATGCGGTCGTGCGGGATAACACGCATCGTGGCTGCCGGACCACCTGCCACCGCCGCATCGACATCGTCCCGCGTAATCCGCCCGCCCCGTCCGCTGCCGGTGAGTTGTGCCGGATCGATCCCATGCTGGAGGACGGCACGCTTCACCGAAGGGGATAGTCGGCTCTCAACCCCTCCGTTTGCCCCGAACGAAGGATCTCCTGAGCGAAGTCGAAGGGTCGAGGGACCTTCTCTCGGCTCAGCACGTATCTCGACGTCGCTCGACACGAGCGGCGCCGGGGATATCTCATCGCTAATCCGCCCCAGTAGCGCCCCCGGCACTGCCTCCGCATCCCGCTCGAGCAGAATCTCGCTCAATACCCCCGCCCCGGGCGACGGCACTTCCTGGGTGACCTTGTCGGTTTCCAGCTCGACCAGCGGATCGTTGACCGCAACCACATCGCCGACCCGCTTCAGCCAAGCCCGAACGACGGCCTTGGTGCCTTCCTGCTCGTCAGGAACCCGTATCTCGATCGCCATCTAGAAGCCTGCCAGCCGGTCGATCTCGGCGCGAATCCGCGCGACGCTCGGCAGCGCATGTTCGAGCAGGCTCGGATGATGCGGGCTCGGAATGTCGGGCATCGTCACTCGTGCCACCGGCGCGTCGAGGTCGAGGAACGCCTCGTCCGCAACCACCGCGGCAATCTCCGCCCCGAACCCGCCGGTGCGCAAATCCTCATGCACGATCAGGCAACGACGAGTCCGGCGAACGCTCTGCAGCACCGCCTCGCTGTCCCACGGCATCAATGTCCGCAAATCGATCACGTCAGCGCTGATCCCCTCGGCTGCCGCCTCGCAGCGTGGTACCATCGCGCCCCATGTCACGATCGTGATCCGGTCGCCCTCGCGGGTCTTTCGGGCGCGTCCGAACGGAAGCACATAGGCATCGCCCGGCCACGCCCGCCGCGCCCAAGCATCGTCGAGCATAGCGCGATGTTCGAAGAACAACACCGGGTCATTCCCGCGCAAGCTCGAACGAAGCAGCCCGACCGCATCCTCGGCGTTGGACGGCACTGCCACCCCCCATCCCGGATTATGGACGAACTGCACTTCGTTGGTTTGGCTGTGCCACGGGTCGCCGCATTTGAAGAAGCCGCCAGGCACCCGAAGCACCATCGGCGCGGCGAAGCGGTTGGCGGTGCGCCAGCGCATCGTCCCGCAATCGTTGATCTGCTCGGTCGCCGGCTCGGCATATTTGCGGAACTGGATTTCGGGCACCGGCAGCAATCCCGCCAGCGCCATTCCAACCGCGCGTCCAACAATGCCTTCCTCGTTCAGTGAGGTATCGAACACCCGCTCGCGGCCATATTTGTCCTGCAGGCCGAGCGTCACCGCATGGACCCCGCCTTTGGGCCCGACATCCTCGCCGAACACCAGCATCTTTGGGTTCGCCGCCAACTCCTGGTCGAGCACGCGGCGGATCGCGGTGACCATGTTGATCCGCTGGCCCTCGGGCACCGCCACATCGGTCGTGCCGTCAAGGCTAAGCCCAGCACCGCCTCCGACCCGCGCCGCCTCGCCCTCAAAAAATACATGGCTCGTAACCCGCTCGGGCGGCGACGGCGCGCGAGCCTCAGCCTCGGCCCGTGCCGCCTCGACCTCATGCGCGACTCCCGCCTCGATCCGCTCCCAATCGAGCTGCGGCGCAAACGCCTTCAATTTGGGCAAGGGATCGCGCGCCCATTCTGCCGCAACCTCATCCTCCGACTTGTAGGTCTGCGTGTCCTGAAAACTATGACCCTCAAGGCGCGGCACCGTCAGCCGGATCAGCGCCGGCCCATGGCGCCCGCGCACATGCGCCATAGCTTCGGCGATGAGCGCGGCCGCTTGCGCGGGTTCGGTCCCGTCGCCGTTGAAGATTTCGAGATTGCGAAAGCTGGCAAGGTTGGCGGCAATGTCGCGTCCCGGAGTCTGGTAATCCGATGGCACCGAAATGCCATAGCCATTGTCCTCGATGTAAAATAGCATTGGGAACGATTGCGTTGTCGCAATTGTTAGCGCTGCCCAAAATCCGCCCGTGGCGCAGCTTGCGTCGCCGCCGAGTACCACCCCGATCGCCCCCGTCGAGGCCTCGCCGAGCACCCGCTCCTTGTAGATCACCGCCTGCGCCCAGCCCGCCGCCGGTGCATATTGGGCGCCGACCCCGCCGCACATCGGCAGTGCATGCGCGTTGCCTGGATTGGGATAATTGAACACAACGCCAATATCGCGCCCGTCCGAATAGCCACCGGCGCGGCCCATTCCGCTGCCCAGCGCGTCGGCCAGATCGACCCCCAGCGCGAGCAGCAGCGGCCGCGATCGATAATAGCCGCAGGCCGCATCGCCATCGCGAAGCTGCAAACCGAGCAACACCTGCGCCATGTCATGCCCGCGCGCGCTGAACTGGTAGAACACCTTCTTTTCGGGGACGAGCCGCGTTTCCTCAAGCTCGTCGAGCGCCCGACTGGTGGTCACCAGCCGCGCCACCTCGCCCCAGTCGACATCGTCGTCGATCGCGGGCTTCAGCTCGGCATCGCGCTCGGCCACGTCACTCACCCATCACGCCCACTACGGCACCGACGAACCGGTCGACCGCGTCATCGGCGAGGCCGAGGATATTGAACCGCCCGCTGTCGGCCATGTAGATAGCGTGATCCTGGCGCAGTTTGAGCACTTGTGCCGGGCTCAGCGGAAGCATCGAGAACATGCCGTTCTGGGTCGCAATGAACGCCAGTTCCGGATGCGCCGCCGCGAGCCGCGCGCGCAAGCTCAGCACCCGCCCGCGCATCTGGTCGAGTTCCTGCAACCACTCGGTGCGAAGCGCCACATCCTCCAGCACGGTCCGCACCACCGCCGCGCCATGATCGGGCGGCATCGACCACATTTCGCGCGCGATCTGGAGCACGTGCCCCAACGCGATCTTGCTCGCCTCGACCGACTCGGTCTTCAAATACAGGCAGCCGACTCGGTCGCGATAGACCCCGAAATTCTTGTCGCAGCTCTGCGCCACGATCACTTCGTCGCAGGCGTCGAGGATTCCGCGCAATCCTGCAGCATCTTCCTCAAGCCCGCGGCCAAGCCCCTGATAGGCAAGGTCGATAACCGGCAGCAACTGGCGCTCGACAATCGCCGCCGTGACGTCGGCCCACTGTGCCGGATCGAGGTCGGCACCGGTCGGATTGTGACATCCACCCTGCAACAGCACGACATGGCCCGGCCGCGCCTCGCCGACCGCCGCCATCAGCACGTCGAACCGCACCTTGTGCGCATCCCGGTCGTAATAATCATAGGTCACCGGCTCGAGCCCGGCGCCAACCACGATCGGCACGTGGTTGGGCCAAGTGGGCAGCCCTACCAGCACGCGCGCCTCTCGATTGGCCGCGGTGATCAGCATCATGCCGAGCGTCAGCGCGCCGCACCCGCCCGGAGTCTGCAGCCCGAGGATCCGCTGGTCGTCGGCATGGTCGCCAAGAAGGATCGGCGCGATCAGCTTGGGAAAAATCGTATCGCCCGCGCCGCCGAGATAGGCCTTGCTGTCCTGCCGCTCCCACAGCAATTTTTCGGCCGCCTTGACGCTGCGCATCACCGGCGTTCGCCCGCTGCCGTCCTTATACACCCCGACCCCGACATCAATCTTTTCGGGGCGCGTATCGGCATTGGCCAGCGCGATCAGTGCGAGCAGACTATCGCTTTTTACCGGGTCGAGATCGGCCAGCCGGCGGTGGCGTGTGGCGGTCAGCATGATGGGGCTCTAGCGCAGCTTTGGAAAAACGTCATGCGTCATAATCGACCGCCACCCCGTCCGCCGCCGGGACCGACTGGCAGGTGAGCACGTAGCCGTCAGCAATTTCCTCGTCGGTCAGACCATATTGCACCGTCATCTCGACCTTGCCGGACATGACCTTGGCGCGACACGTCGCGCATACCCCGGCCTTGCACGCAAATGGCGCTGCTATCCCCGCGGCAAGCGCCGAATCGAGGATCGAGCGACCATCAAAATCGATCCGCCGGGTCCGCCCGTCGAGCGTCACTGAAATCGTCTGCCCAGCCGCACCTTCCTGGAGCGCGGCGATTTGCGCCGCGTGGCCCGCCGATGGCCGCCCTGCGGTGAATCGCTCGATATGGATCCGCTCGCTCGCGATCCCGCGCTCGACAAGCACGGCTTCGGCGGCATCCATCATCGGGCCGGGTCCGCAGATGAACCATGCGTCGATGCTCGTCGGATCGACCACCAGTCGGTCGACCGCCTCGCCACAGCGCGCGGCGTCGAGCATGCCGTTGAACAACTCGACCTCGCCTTCTTCTTCGGCGAGAAAATGGAACAGCTCAAGCCGCCCCATGTAGCGGTCCTTGAGCTCGGCCAACGCCTCCAGGAAAATCACGGACTGGCTGTCGCGATTGCCGTAAAACAGGGTGAAGCGACTCTTCGGCTCTTCGTTTAGCGCAGTGCGGATCAGCGACATGATCGGCGTGATCCCCGATCCCCCGGCAATCGCGACATAGCGCCGCACTGCGCCGACATCGAACGTTGTCGTGAACGACCCGTGTGGCGTCATGACGTCGATCATGTCGCCAGCGCGCAGTGTCTCCGCGACCCAATTGGAAAACACGCCCCCAGCAATCCGCTTGACGGTGACCTTGATCTCGCCATCGCCCGGCGCGACGCACAGCGAATAATTACGCCGCACTTCCTCGGCCCCGATGTCGGCCTTGAGCGTCAGATGCTGCCCCGCCTTGAAGCGAAACGCATCGGCCAGTTCGGGCGGCACGTCGAAGCGGATCGACAAGGCGTCATCGGTCTCGGGCACGATCTCGGACACCCGCAGCGCATGGAAATGCTCGGCCATCCTACCAGGTCGCGTCGGGGTAAGTGCGCGGCAGGTGCTGCATCACCGCCAGCAAATGGCCGAGATGCTCGCTATGATGCCCGCGCCGCCCGCCAAGGATCGGTCGCTGGTCGGCAGGCACCGCGAGTTTCGCCTCGCCCAGCACCGCGGCCAGCGCGCTTCGATATTCCGCCTCAAACCCGCGCGGATCGGGCACGGTCCCGGCCGCGATCAGCGCCTCCAGCCGCGCATCGACCTCGAACAATTCAGGCACGAAGCGCCAGCACCAGTCGATCCCGTCGGCCATGCGGGCCGCGCTCTCGTCGGTCCCGTCACCCAGCCGGACCGTCCAGTCGCACGCCAGTTCGCGGTGGTAGGCCACTTCCTTGACGGCCTTTGCGGCGAGCCCGGCGAGAAACCGATCGGGACTGCCAGCAAGCTCGCGATACAGCAGGTGCTGGAACGTCGAGAACATGGTTTGCCGCGCGATCGTCCGCGCGAAATCGCCATTGGGCTGCTCGACCAGCCAGCAATTGCGATAATCGAGCACGTCGCGGTGAAACGCCAGCGCATCGCCGTTCCCGTCATTGGCGTGATCGAGCAAATGCGTTGCCTGCCCGATCAGGTCGAGCGCCACATTGGCAAGGCTGAGATCGACTTCGAGCCCCGGCGCATGCCCGCACCATTCGGCAAGCCGCTGTCCGAGCACCAGCGAATCGTCGCCCAGTCGAAGCAGATAATCATGATAGGGATCGTCGCGGATCAGCGACGGCGCATCGAACGCCCCGCCATCGGGCGCATTGCCCGCATGCCGCACCTGGTCCGTCTCGATAATCGGAAGGGAAGGCATCGCTAAACCCGTTCGTGTCGAGCGAAGTCGAGACACGCCGCGACCCGGCTCATATATGCTTCACTACATCGGGAATGTCGTAGAAGGTCGGGTGGCGGTAGACCTTGTCCTCGGCCGGCTCGAACAAGGGACCGCTATCCGCCGGGTCGCTTGCGACGATCGCGTTGGACGGGATCACCCACAGCGAGATCCCTTCCTGCCGCCGCGTGTAAGTGTCGCGCGCGTGGGCCAGCGCGAGCTTCGGGTCAGGAGCATGAACGCTGCCAACGTGGCGATGCGCCATCCCGCCCTTCGAGCGGATAAATACTTCCCACAACGGCCAGTCATGCCCGCCACTTGCTGCATCGCTCACGCCGCCACCCGCGCCGCGCGTTTGGCTTCGTAGGCCGCCGCGGCGTCGCGCACCCAGGCGCCGTCGTTCCATGCGTCGCGGCGATCCTTCATCCGCTCCTTGGCGACCGGACCTTCGCCGCGCACCACCGCGTAAAATTCTTCCCAGTCGATCTCGCCGAAGTCGTAGCCACCCTTTCCCTCATTCCATTTGAGGTCGGGATCGGGGATCGTCAGCCCGAGATATTCCGCCTGCGGAACCCCGATATCGACGCATTTCTGGCGAAGCTCGTCGTTGGTCTCGCGCTTGATCCGCCAGCGCATCGAGCGCTCGGTGTTGGGGCTATTGTCGTCGGGCGGACCAAACATCATCAGGCTCGGCCACCACCAGCGATTGAGCGCGTCCTGCGCCATGCGCTGTTGCGCGGGCGTGCCATTGGCAAGCGCGATCATGATCTCATAGCCCTGCCGCTGGTGGAAGCTTTCCTCCTTGCACACCCGGACCATCGCCCGCGCATAGGGGCCATAGGAAGTCCGCTGCAGCGGCACCTGATTCATGATCGCCGCGCCGTCGACCAGCCAGCCGATCGCGCCGATGTCCGCCCAGGTCAGCGTCGGATAATTGAAGATCGTCGAATATTTGGCTTTGCCCGAATGGAGCGCGTCAATCATCTGCTCGCGGCTCGTGCCAAGCGTCTCCGCCGCGCAATACAGGTACAGCCCGTGCCCCGCTTCGTCCTGCACCTTGGCCAGCAGGATCGCCTTGCGCCGAAGCGACGGCGCGCGGGTGATCCAATTGCCCTCGGGCAGCATGCCGACGATCTCGCTATGCGCATGCTGCGAAATCTGCCGCACCAGCGTCTTGCGATAGGCTTCGGGCATCCAGTCCTTGGGCTCGATAAACTCGTCCGCCGCTACCCGCGCCTCGAACGCCTGGGTCAGCGCCGGATCCTCGGGGGCCTCGATCGAGGCGACATTCTTGGAAAGTTCGGTGGTGTACATAAGCCCTATCTAGCGCTTCCGGGACCAAGCTTCAAACCGCGCTCCCCACAAAATACTGCGCGCTCGACGCAAGCAGGCCCGCGCCCACACCTCGCCGAACAAAAAAACTGCGCGCGCGCCCTTCTCGGGGCACGCGCGCAGACCAAGGCTGGTGGCCGGATCAACAGGGGGGAAACTCCGGCCGCCGCTTGGGTTTACGGCATCAGCACCGTGTCGATGACGTGGATCACGCCGTTCGACTGAATGACATTGGCGATCGTGATCATCGCGGTTCCGCCCTTGGCGTCGGTGATCATGAAGTCCTTGCCGTGCTTCATGAACTTGAGGTTCTCACCCTGCACCGTCTTCAGCGTCGCGATGCCGCGGTTGCGGGCGGCGAGTGCGGTAATCTGGCCGGCAGTGATCCGCCCGGGGACCACATGATAAGTCAGGATCGTGGTCAGCGTGCCCTTATTCTCGGGCTTGACCAAGGTCTCGACCGTGCCGGCGGGAAGCTTGGCGAAGGCGGCATTGGTCGGCGCGAAGACCGTGAACGGTCCCTTGCCCGACAGGGTCTCGACCAAGCCGGCGGCCTTGACCGCAGCGACCAGGGTCGTGTGATCCTTCGACTTGATCGCATTCTGGACGATGTTCTTGGTTGGATACATTGCGGCGCCCCCGACCATCGGATTCTTGGCGGCGGCGGGGACAGCGACGATCGCCAAAGCGGCGGCGATCAGTGCGAAAGGCTTGTTGGACAACATCGAAAAAGGCTCCTCTTTTTTGTGCGACCCGTGGGGTGTCGCTGCGAGGAGTTACGGAGCGACCCGCGTTGCGGATGCAACTAGACTTTGCTCAATAGCCCCGACGCGATCACTGGCCCGGTCGGCTTGCCGGTCGGCGACCCGCCGATCGGCTCGATCGTGATAGCAAGCTTCGTTCCCGGCGTAATTACCGCGCCGATCTTGGCCTCGGCGACATAGGCCCCCGGTCCGGTCGCGCGGAAGGTGCCGAGCGGCTTTGGCGCGGCGTCGCCTTCGATCACCCACAATTGTGCGCTTCGTCCTTCGGGGATCGGCATCGGCCCTGGCATTCTCACCATTCCGGCATCGGCATCGTACAGCGCCGGCTGCGATGCATTCGTATCGGTCAAGGCCATCGCCGCGATCATCGGCGCGGTGGCGGCTTGTGCGACCGGTGCAGCCGGAAGCGTGGGCGGTGCCTCGACCGGGCGAAGCGCCACTGCGGTCATTGCCAGCGCCGCGACCGATGCTGCCAGCGCTGCGGGCTTCCACGGATTGGAGCGACCCGTCGCCGCCACCGCATTAATCGGCTCGACCGAACGTCCCCCGTCGATCCGCGCCTCGATCTTCGCGAACAGTCCGTCCGGCGCAGCTTCCTCCGCCACCCCGGCAAACAGCAGCCCGAAATGGTCGCGCCATCGCTCGACGTCGCGCGCAAAATCGGGCTCGGCGATCGTCCGCCGCAACGCCGACGCGCGCTCCTCGCCATCGAGCACGCCCAGCGCCAGCTCGGCGGCGGCGACATCCTCGGACATGATCGGCTCAGTCGTCACGAAGGCAATCCTTCAACCGCTGCAGCCCGCGCCGGACCCAGCTCTTCATCGTCCCCAGCGGCACCGCATCGCGTTCCGCCAGTTCGGCGTAGGTCAGCCCGCCGAAAAAGGCCGAGCGGATCGCGCCGCCTTGCTTGTCGTCGAGTTGGTCGAGGCACAGGTGCAGGCGGGTGTCCGCCTCGCCCTGCACCAGCCGATCCTCTGCCGACGGCGCATCATCGGCAACGTCGGGCGCATTTTCCAGCGGCACTGCGCTGCCGCGCCCGGCCGACCGCCGCCAGTCGATCGCGCGATTGCGCGCGATCGTCGCCAGCCAGCTGATCGGGCTGGCACGCCCGGGCTCGAACGCCCCGGCTCGCCGCCAGATAGTGAGATAAACTTCGTTCAGCACATCCTCCGCCGCGCCCCTGTCCCCACAGATACGCAGACACACGCCAAAAAGCTTCGCATTGGTCAGTTGGTATAAAGTCGCAAAGGCGGCGCGATCCTCCGCTCCGGTCGCCACCAGCGCCTCGACCAGCTTGGCGCGGGCGGCATCGTTGGTCGGCTGGGGGGGAAGCGGCGTGGTCACGACGGAGAGGCTTAAGTCGGGAGCGCGGCCAACGCAATTGTCCTCGGCGCCAACCCCGCACTTGATCCGGGGCCCACCTTCCTCCTAGCCAAGCATCATGACCACCAAAACCATCCTCCTCACCGAAACCGGCACCATCGCCCGGATCACCCTCAATCGACCCGACCGCCTCAACAGTTTCACCCGCCAGATGCACGCCGAACTCGCCGTCGCACTCGACTCCGTCGCCGACGCGCGGGTGATCGTCATCACCGGCGCCGGCCGCGGCTTTTGCGCCGGGCAGGACCTCAACGACCGCGCGGTCGCCCCCGGCGAGCCGGTCGATCTCGGCGCGACGGTCGACGAAAGCTGGAATCCGCTGATCCGCCGCCTGGCGAGCATGCCGCAGCCAGTGATCGCCCGAGTGAACGGGGTCGCCGCCGGCGCCGGCGCCAATATCGCGCTCGCCTGCGACCTCGTCGTCGCCGCCAGATCGGCCAAGTTCATCCAGAGCTTCGCCGCGCTCGGACTGATCCCCGACAGCGGCGGCAGCTGGCATTTGCCCCGCCTAGTCGGCCAGGCCCGGGCGCTCGGCCTCGCCCTTACCGGCGAGCCGCTGTCCGCCGGCACCGCCGCCGACTGGGGCCTGATCTGGAAATGCGTCGACGATGATGCGCTCGACGCCGAGGTCGACGCGCTTGCCGCCAGGATCGCGTCGCTACCGCCGCTCGGCCTCGCCGCGATCAAGTCGATCATTCGCACCACGGGCAGCCGCACGCTCGACGAGGAACTCGACGTCCAGCGCGACGAAATGCGCCGCCTGGGATTCACCCGCGACTATCGCGAAGGAGTCGCCGCCTTCCTCGAAAAGCGCCCCGCGAACTTCGAAGGCCGCTGACCGTCACGGGAACCGCTCGAAGCCTTGTTCGACTTTCCGCCATGGGAAAAGATAAAGTCTACGACGAAGCGGGCAAAGTCTCGGTTGAAGATGGCATCGTCCATCTCGACGGGCCGAACGCGATTGATATCCGGCTGACCGTCGAGGCTGCGGAGGAAATTTCGGATCAATTGCTCAATGGCGCGCTCAAGGCACGCGGGCAGATCTTTTTCGCCAGCAAGAAGGCTCGCTGCGGCTAACGCGGTCGCTCGCTGCCCGACAAGGCCGCGGTGATGGTATCGGCCGGTTTCGACAGCATCGTGTAAACTTCATTCGCCGCAAACACCCCAAGCGCCACTGCCAGCGCAGCGACAAAGCCATATTCCATCAGCCGACCCTGCCACCGGCTATGATCATGCGCCGACCATCGCGGACGCGCGACCATGCGCCGCTCGACCGTCGGAGTCGTCGCGATCGTGCTTGCCACATCAGGATTGGCTACGATCGCGTCGATCGACAGCACATCTTGGGACTTGATCCCGAACCGATGCAATTTGCACCACATTACCCGCGCGACGATGACCTGCGCGCCACGCCGAATCTCGAGGTAGGATCCGCGCACCGGGGGTGCGGCTGCCTGCATCAGCATGCCGCGCGACGAGATGTTGAGGATGCAGGCGTCATGCCACGATGCTCCCGCCTTAATCCGCGCACGGACGAGCACTTTGTGGCGAGGTTCGCGAGGCTTCATCACCACCCAGGCTGGCGCAGCGACCACCACCGGCAGCTTAATCAAACCCCCATTTCGGACCGGATTTGCGGCGTTGGTCATTTCGTGCTGATCATCCTCTCACGGCGGCGCGAGAAACTGCTTTCGAAATAGGATTTCGCCTGCCACGCTCGGCCGATGGCGATTTTGCGCCTCCCCCGATCCGTCCATTTCCAGATATCGTCTTGGAAATCCGGAAAGTCGCGCACAGCTAGTGCGAACTTTGCGAACTTTCGTCGATCCGACTCGGCAAGATGGTCATTGCGACGGGCGAGACGGCGCGGCAGGAGAAGTTGATGAAAACCGCCGAACTCCTCAACTACACGCGCGACCAATGGGTCGCCGGCTCGGGCCAGCGCGCCGCCATCGCCTCGGCGATCGACGGCAGCCTCGTCGCCACCACCGGCTCAGGCGGGATCGATTTCGGCGCGATGCTGGTCCACGCCCGCAATGTCGGCGGCCCAGCGCTGCGCAAACTGACCTTCCATGACCGCGCGCGGATCATCAAAGGCCGCGGTCTCGCCATCCTCTCCGCCAAGGAGGAGCTGTACGCCCTCAACATCGCCACCGGCGCGACTCGCAAGGACGGCTGGATCGATATCGAGGGCGGCGCCGGGACCCTGCTCTCCTTCTCCTCCAAGGGCCGCCGCGAATTGCCCGACGCCCACGTCCTGCTCGACGGCGATCTGGAACCATTGTCCAAGGGCGGCAGCTTCGTCGGCCAGCATATCTACACCCCGCTCCAGGGTGCGGCGGTGCACATCAACGCCTTCAATTTCCCTGTCTGGGGAATGCTCGAAAAGCTCGCCCCAACCTTGCTCGCCGGCATGCCCGCGATCGTCAAACCGGCCTCCTCGACCGCCTATCTGTGCGAAGCGGCGTTCCGGATCATGATCGATACCGGCCTCCTCCCCGATGGCGCGGTGCAATTGATCGTCGGCGGGGTCGGTGATCTGTTCGACCATTTGATCGGACAGGATGTGGTCAGCTTCACCGGCTCGGCCACCACCGCGCTCAAACTCAAGTCGCACCCCGTGGTGCTTCGCGAAAGCGTCAAGTTCGTCGCCGAGCAGGACAGCCTCAATGCTTCGCTGCTCGGTCCCGATGCAGCGCCGGGCACCCCTGAGTTCGATCTGTTCGTCACCGAAGTGGTCACCGAGATGACCGTCAAGGCGGGCCAGAAATGCACCGCCATCCGCCGCGCAATGGCACCCGCCGCGCATCTCGACGCGCTCGAGGCAGCGATCGCAGCCAGGCTCGCGTCAGTCGCGGGCGACATGGGCGCTCTGGTTTCAACCTCGCAGCGTGACGACGTCCGCGGCCAGATCAACAAGTTGACCGCCGCCGGCGCGCGGATCGTGTCGGGCGATCCCGCGGCGCACGTCGGTCCCGATGGCGGCGCCTACATGCAACCGATCCTGCTCCGCGCCGACGATCCGTGGGCGGCCGATGCGGTGCATGATGTCGAGGCATTTGGACCGGTCGCGACGATCATGCCCTATCGCGACCTGGCCGACGCCATTGCGCTCGCCAATCGCGGCATGGGCAGCCTCGCGCTGTCGTTATTCACCAACGATCCCGCTGCTGCGCGCGATTTCATCCAGGGCGCCTCCGCTTTCCACGGCCGAATGCTGGTCATCAACCGCGACAATGCCGCCGAAAGCACCGGCCACGGCTCGCCGCTTCCGGTGCTGGTCCACGGCGGCCCCGGCCGTGCCGGCGGAAGCGAGGAGATGGGCGGAGTGCGCGGGGTCAAGCATTACATGCAGCGCACCGCGATCCAGTCGACACCCGCGATGATTGCCGCCATTGCGCAGCAATATATTCCCGGAGGGCCGAAGCGCTTCGTCAACGGCCACCCGTTCCGCAAACATATGCGAGAGCTTCACATCGGCGACACCTTGCGCACCGCCGCCCGCACCGTGTCGATCGCGGATATCGAGCATTTTGCGGGCTTCACCGGCGACAATTTCTACGCCCATATGGACGAGGAAGCAGCCAAAGCCTCGCCGATCTTCGCCGGCCGGGTCGCTCATGGCTATCTCATCCTGAGCTTTGCCGCCGGCCTGTTCGTCGATCCTGATCCGGGTCCCGTGCTGGCCAATACCGGGCTCGAGAATCTGCGTTTCCTGACCCCGCTCTATCCCGGCGATTCGATGCGGGTCGAGCTCACCGTTCGCTCGAAGGCACTCAAGACCGACGACACCGGAGTGGTCCGCTGGGCAGTCGAGATCTTCAACCAGAAGGATGAACTGGTCGCAACCTACGATCTGCTGACCGAGAATCTGCCCTAAGCTGCGGAACGCCGCGAAGAGGAGCTTCGTTGACGCTCCAACCACAGGGAGATCAGCTATGAACATTCGCGACCTCATGACCAGCGACGTCCAGACCGTCGCTCCGACCGACACTGCACAAGCGGCGGCAGGCTTCATGCTGTCCGCCGACACCGGGTCGATCCCGGTTTGCGACGGTGACAAGATCGTCGGCATGATCACCGACCGCGACATTGCGGTGCGCGGCGTCGGCAAGGGCCTCGGTCCCGATTGCACCGTCGCCGAGTTAATGAGCAAGGATATCGTTTGCGCTCGCGATACCGACGACGTCCACGCTATCGCCCAGCAAATGAGCGACAAGCAGGTCCGCCGGATGCCGGTCATCGACGCCGAAGACCGGTTGGTCGGAATTGTAAGTCTCGGCGATCTCAGCCGCCAAGCTCAGGATTCAGCAGCCAAGACCGCGCTCGACGGTGTCTCCGCAGAGGGTAGCCAGCACGAGCAGCACTAGTACACGTTAAAGCGCGGCAATCGCCTCGTCGACCAGCGCCTTGTCGGACACCGCATCGCGACGCTCGGCAATCATCCTGGTTGCGGCGGCGGTCGCGGCCTTGGCGGCAACCGCGCGGACTTCATCGATCGCGGCGCGTTCTTCGGCAGCTATTTTCGACTCGGCCATTTGGGTCCGCCGCTCGACCAAAGCCTCGGCGTCGCTCTTGGCCTTGGCCACGATCGCCTTGGATTCCGCCTTGGCGCGTTCGACCATCGCCGCAGCTTCGCCATCGGCGGCAGCCGCCTTGGCCTGATATTCCGCCTTTAGTGCTTCGGCTTCGGCACGTAGCGCCTTGGCTTCGTCAAGCTGGTCGCGGATCTCGGCGATCTTGCCATCCAGCGCCTTGCCGATCGCGCCGGGGACCTTTTTCCAGATCATCAGCGCGAACACCGCGATCATCGCCAGCGCCACGAACGAGGTTGGAGTGAGGAACCCAAGCACGGTCGGTTCAACGAACTCGGCGCCTTCGCCATGAGCTTCGACCGCGGCCAGTAACAGGTCAAGCATTGCTCATCACCATCTTCACCGCCGTGGCCGAATCGGCCAGGCTGACGTCGAGCTTGGCGATCTTGGCGGCGATTTCCTTCGCTAGCTCCGCTGCTACGCCCTCGATATCCTTGACCGCCGCACCGCGTGCGCTGCGGATTCGGCCCTGCGCCTCAACCAGTCGGGCATCGAGCGAGGCGTCGATCTCGCCCAGTTTCTGCTCGGTCGATACGGCGCTGTCGGCTTTCGCCTTGGCGGTAAGCTTGGCCGACTCACCCCGGCTCGCATCGATCCGCTGGCGATAGGCTTCCTCGACCGCATCGGCCTCGGTGCGCGCCATGTCGGCGGCGGCGAGGTCGTCGGCAATCGACTTGTCACGTGCGTCGACGGTCGACTGGATCTTGGGCAGCATGCCCTTGCCGATCACGAAATAAATCAGGCCGAGCACGACGGCCAGCCAAAAGAATTGCGAATAAGCGACGAGCGCGAGCTGGTTTAGCTGAGGCATGATATTCCTCGAATTGCAGCGGAGCGCGAACGCCCCGCCGCAAGCATCACTGGATTAGACGGCGTAGAGAATGATCATCGCCACGGCGAAAGCGATCAGGCCCAACAGCTCGGCGGCAGCGAAGCCGATGAACAAGCGACCCTGCTGGCCGTCGGCGGCTGCCGGATTGCGCAGCGCGCCCTGAAGGAACGAACCGAACACGTTGCCGACACCGGCAGCGGCGGCGCCGACGCCAATTGCGGCAAGACCGGCACCAATGACTTTTGCTGAAGCGAGATCCATGATTTTACTCCTTTGGGGTAACAAAAAACCTAGTGAAGATTGACCGCGTCGTTGATGTAGAGCGAGGTCAACAGGGCGAAAACATAGGCTTGGATGGCCGCGACCAGCAGCTCGAGCGCGCTGACCCCGGCAATGAACACGAACGACAGCAGGCTGATCGCCGGCCCCATCGCGCCTTCAGCATTGAGGCCGTTGACGACAAAATTGGCGAACACCTTGATCAGGATATGACCCGCGATCATCGCCACGAACAGTCGCAGCGCCAGGCTGAACGGTCGCACCAAGAATGAGACGAACTCGATCGGCACGATCAGCAGCTTGAGCAAGAACGGGGTGCCAGCGGGGACGAACAGCGAGAAGAAATGGAGACCATGCTTCCAGAAGCCGACGATCAGCACGATCGCGAAGCTGATGATCGCCATCACGCCGGTGACGGTGAACTGGCTGGTGACGGTGAAGGGATGAACCCCCGGGATAATCCCGAACGGCATCATGCCCATCAGATTGGCGAACAGGATGAAGATGAACACGGTGAACACCCAGGGCACGTATTTGCGCCCCTCGGGCCCGACGTTGGTGTCGAGCATGTTGGTGATGAAGCCAGTCACGCCCTCGACCGCCATCTGCCACCGGCCCGGGACCAGCTCGCGCTTCATCCCGCCCATCATGAAGGCATAGATTGCGACGAGCACGATCAGCATCCACAAGGCGCTATTGGTGAACGCGAACGGGCTGCCATCCCCGAGCGACCCGAAAATCGGATCGATCTGGAACTGGTGCATCGGGTCGATCTTGCTTTCGGCCGCCACTCTTAACTTCCTTCAGGCCGCTTGGGGCCTTGGTTTGCAATCCGCATCACATTTCTGACGGCAAGGCCGAACCCGAGGAACAGCCCGCCCAGCATGAACCACGGCGTGGTCCCGGCGGCGCGGTCGATCAGCCAGCCGATCAAACCGCCACCGAATGGCAGCCCCACCAGGTCCGAAAGGATCCGCGACCCCACCGACCGGATCAGCCTCTGCGAATGGTCGGCATCCCGACCCGATCGCTTGGCTTCATCCTGCTTGGCCCGGTCGAGTCGCTCGTCGAGCGACGACAGCCGGGCATCCTGCGGGGACTGCATGTCCTGCCCGGTCTCGTCTTTAGCCATGCTCAGTCTCTCCATGTGCGCGGCACCGTCTCGTGAGAGGTGCTCGCGAAAGGCAAGGAACATGGCGGCATCCAAGCCCGCCAAGGCGCCGTCCCTTTATGAAGAGCCCTGCGTTTAGTCAACCGTCCAGGCTTGCTAGCGGCGGCAATAATTCGGGATTGGAAGTGCTTCGCCGGGTGAGCGGCGGCGCCAGACATTGTCGCCGAGCAGATAGGCCTCGCCGACCGCAACGCTGCCGAGCAATTCGCAGCCGGCGGTGATCCCGACGTCGACCCTGCTCGCGCCGCGCTTTACCGCGAGATCGCTATAGAAAGCGCGGCGGCGGATGTTGACCGCCTCGACTTGGGCCCGAAGCCTGGACGCAGGCGGCTCGGCATAGCCAAGGTAGCCGTCGTAGCGTTCGCCAACCTGTCCCGCGGAGCGCGCGGCGACGATCACGGGCGAGGATTGCGCCGCAACCGGAGCAGCGAGCACGGTGAGCCACACTGCGAGCATCATATGCCGTCGCATCACTGGCTGCCCTGCGGCTTGGTCGGGAAGGTGTCGGGATTGCTGCGGATCAACTGGTCGACGTCGCGCTGCAGGCGGACCAGCACTTCCTGCTCGATCTTGACGTTGAGGTTGATCTCGATCGGCTTGTCGGGCGGCCGCACGGTCACGCACGCAGACAATGTTGGCAACAATATCAACGCGGTAACGGCAATATTCAGGCGCGGGGCTCGGTTCATGGGCTTCACTCGCTCTTGCTCGGGGATGTGGTGGTGACCTCGATCTTCTGATCGACCGGGGTCTGCTGCATGGTCTGACTTTGCTCACGCCGACGAACCTCGGTGACCACACCGGGGATCTGGTCGAGCGGCACCGGCAACACGTCGCGGATCACGCCGCGCGGATCCTGCATGCTCTTGGCGGTGGCGATCAGCGATCGGAACGGGCCGATGATCGTGACATTGAACTTGAACGGCACACTGCGCACCGCGCTGCGGAGGATCCGCTGGATGCTGTTGGACTGGCCGATCGCCACCTGGTCGATCGTCAGCCGGGTCGCGAATTCCCCCGCCAGGTCGCCGTCGAGCCGAACGATCATGTTGCGGAAACGAAGCGAGCGGAGCGCGTCGAACGCCAGTCCGCCGAAGAATCCGAGATTGGCGCGATTGATCGCCCCTTCGTAGGCCAATGTTCCACCACCCGCGCGGCTGTCGAGCCGGCCGCCGACGATCCGCCCGCCATTGTCGTCGAAGATCATCGGCAACACGCCGTCGAAAATGCCGGTGGCCTGGAGATCCTTGAACCCGAGCCGCCCGACAAATTCATTGGCGTCGAGGCCGACCACCTCGAACGTCAGCCGCTTGGGCGACGAGCGGGCAAGGTTGATGATGGTTTCCTGGAGGATCAGCCGCCCGCCCATGAATGGCCAGTCGCCGCGCTCGATCTTGACCAATTGGCCGGGCAATATCTGATATTTGATCTCGCCATTCTCGACGAGGATACCGGGGTTGATGCTGCCGACCGACAGCGTCTGGCCCGGGGCGGTTTCAAGCCCGAGCAAATTGGTGAAGCGGATCGTGCCCTTGAGCCCGGTGACCGGGCCGAAGGACGCGGCGAGATCGGTCCCGTCGGTGGTGAATTCCCCGGTCGAGGTGACCTGGCCGTCGCCGCGCCAGTTGACCCGCCCCTGCCCCGTGACAGTGCCGTTGACCAAGGCGATCACGCCTTCCGCCAGCCGAGTCAGCTGGTCGGGCTGGACGGCGTTGCCGAAACGGATCCCGGGGACATCAAGCAACGCTTCGCCAGTGCCGGTCGACAGGCGGTGGGTGATCATAATGTCGGTGACCTTGGTCCCGCTCGCCGGGTGGCGCAGCGAGCCGGTGGTGCGGATCAGGTCGTTTGCCAGCCGGAACTGGAGGTCGTTGCTGGCGAGCGGGTAGAAGCGCGGAAGCGGCGCGAGGTCGGACACGGTCGACGAACCATTGACGGCCAGCGCTCCGCCACGGAAATCGAACGCGCCGGATGCATCGCTCAGCCGGACTGGTACCCGCCCGATCAATGCGGTCGCACCGCCGAATTTGCCGGTCGCGCCACCCTTGACCAGCCGCCCGTCGAGACTGGTGGCGGTGATCTTTACCGGCGAATTGGGTCTGCCCAGTTGCAACCCCAGCCCAGTCGCGGCGAAGCGGTCGCTGCCGGTCAGTCGCGCCTGCGCCGCCGCCAGCTGGAAAGGCGACTTTCCGAGCTGCCCGCCGAGCCTCAAATTGCGGGTCACGCCGCCGATCTGCACCGGCCCCTGCCCGTTCTTGAACACCAGCGCCCGGCCCGTCGCGCATAATGGCACCCGTGCCGCACCAAGCCGAAGCGATCCTGCAGTTAGTGACTGGAAGCGAGCGTCGATACAGCCGCGCCCGAAGGCGAAACCACCGCCCGGCCCGCCGATGGCGCCGCTGATCGGGATCCTCAGGCCGCGCACGAACCCACCCGAGAAGGGCCCGTCGAGCAAGGCAATGGTATTGATTGCAGTTGATCCGTCGCGGGCGGCGCGGAAGGTGACCGGGGCCAGCGCCAGCCGCGCACCAACCGCGCTGTAGGGTGCGATCCGCGCCTCACCGCTCATCGGCCCGCCCTGGCGCGGTTGGCGAAGCGCAATATCGGCCCGCGGCAAGCCGCCGCCACCGGTCGAAATATTTCCGTCGACGCGAAGCCTCGCGTCGGGCCAATAATAGGTCACGCCATCGCCGCCCGAGACTATCACGCGCGCGCCATTCGCGCCGCGCGCATCGGCAGTCTCGATCCGTACGCCGCCTCCGCCGCGCAGATTGACCAGCCGCAAATGACCCGTAGCGTTGAAATTGCCGGCGGTGCGGCGAACCGCCGCTGCAATCGCCTGCCCGATCGGACCGATCGGTGTGCCTTTGGCCGATTCGAGCGGCGCGACCAGCGGAGCGACCATCGCGGGCGCAAGGGTCGCGCTGTCGGCAGCATAATCGGCCGACAGCGCCAGTTCGCCGCGTCCGGTCCACAGCCGGTATTTGCCTTCAAGCCGGGTGGCGTCGGCAAAGATCGATCCCAGCCTTCCGCGCTGCGCCGATAGTTTGATCGTTCCCCCGGCGTCGCTTGGGCTGCCCGCAAAGCCGATCAGGGCGTTCAAGTTGGCAAGCCCATTGTCGCCGGCCGCGAACGAGGCCACGCTCAGCCGACCAGTGCCGTCAAAGCGCTCAAACGCCTCGCTGAACCCGCTGGCGAGCTCAAGCCGTGGTGCAACCATCGCCATTCGGCTCTTCGGGCAAACAAATCGGTCGGCGGCGATCGGTCCGTTGATATTTGGTCGCCGCGCCTCGACCCCGAGCGCAACATTGCCGCGAAGTCCGTTGAGCCGACAAGCACCGGTCACCAACGCCGGCCCGGCAACCGCCAGTCGCCCCTTGAACCCGCCAGTCAGATTGCCCGCTCCGGCAAGCGCGAAACCAAGATTGCCATAAGGCGTCTTGAGCGCGATGGTGGTATCGGCGAGATGGACTGCAATGTCTGGCAGCCGGAAAGGCTTGCCGCTCGGTGGGGGCAACAATTTGTCGATTTCGCCCCAACTGACTTTGCCGTCGCGCCGCAATTCGCCGCGAAGCCGCACACCGCGCGCCGCAATCCGATACACTTCAACCGCGCCGTTCCACTGGATCCGCATCTGGATCTTGGCATAACGCGCGGTGAGGTCAGGGCTCGCCGGGTCGCCGATCGTGACGTCGCGGATGATCTGGTTGTGAAGTCCGATCGATTCGAGCTGGTAGGTCGCGCGTACGCCGCGGCGGGCCAGTTCCTGCTCGACGAAATGTTCGGCGATCGGCCGCCGCGCGGTCCACGCACCGATCAACACGGCCGTCAGCACGCCAAGTACGATCAGCGAAATCCAGAACAACGGGCTCCGGCCGTGGCGCACGATCACCCGCTCCGCCGCAGGCGCGTCTATGCCTTCCTCCGCGGCCTCGTGATGCCCATCCACCATGCAGTCTCTAACCCATCGTTGCCGCTGCCGTTCCAAATCCGGCGGATTTGCCCCGTTGCACGCCGGGCGACATGTTCCTAGCCTGCGCGGTCATGGGGGATAAAGCACCTGGCGCCAGCGGCCACCGCGCTCGCCTTCGCGAACGACTGTTTGCGGGCGGCGATACGGCGTTGCTCGATCATGAGCTGGTCGAATATCTGCTGGCGCTCGCCATCCCCCGCCGCGACACCAAGGCACTGGCCAAGCAATTGATCGCGCGCTTCGGGGGGATCGGCGCTTTGCTCGATGCCAACCCGGCCGCGCTCCGCGCCGAGGGATTGAGCGAAGGCACGATCGGCGCGCTCAAGATCGCTGAAGCCACCGCGTTACGATTACTCGAAACGAAGATCGAGGGCCGCCCGATCCTGTCGAGCTGGGATGCGCTCGGCGATTACCTCCAGGCGGCGATGGCGCATTCGAATGTCGAGGAAGTGCGAATCCTGTTCCTCAACGCCAAGAATATGCTGATCGCCAATGAGGCGATGTGGCGCGGCAGCGTCGACGAGGCATCGGTCCACGTCCGCGAAGTGATCGCTCGCGCCATCGCGCTCGGCGCCACCGCGTTGATCATCGTCCACAACCATCCATCGGGCGATCCAACCCCCAGCCAGCAGGACATTCGCCTGACGCGCGACCTGATCGATGCCGGCCGACACATGAAGATCGCGATCCACGACCACATCATCGTCGGCGCGCAAGGGCGAAATAGTCTCAAGGCACTGGGGCTGATCTAATTTGCCGCGCCGCGTCGCGCTTGCTACGCGCTCCGCATTCGATTTGACGACAAAAGATACGATAAGGCGAACCATGGTCCCCCGCTATTCCCGCCCCGCCATGACCGCCATCTGGTCATCCGAGAATCGTTACCGCATCTGGTGGGCGATCGAAGTTTACGCTGCGGAAGCGATGGGAACGGTCGGAATGATCCCCGCCGACGATGCCGCGATCATCCGCCGTGCCTTTGACGATGATGTGCTCGGCGAGATCGACGTTCCCGCGATCGACACGATCGAGGAGGTCACCAAGCATGACGTGATCGCCTTCCTAACCTGGGCGGGCGAGAAACTCGGGCCCGAGCGGCGCTGGCTTCACCAGGGGATGACCAGCAGCGACGTGCTCGACACCAGCCTCGCGGTCCAGCTGAAGCAATCGGCCGAATTGCTGATCGCAGATCTGGCGGCACTGCTTGCGGTGCTGAAACGACGCGCGATCGAGCATAAATTGACTCCGACGATCGGCCGAAGCCACGGCATCCATGCCGAACCGGTGACGTTCGGGCTCAAGCTCGCGCAGGCCTATGCCGAATTCGACCGCAACCTCGCCCGGTTGAAAGCCGCGCGCGACGAAATCGCGACCTGCGCGATTTCAGGCGCGGTCGGCACCTTCGCCAATATCGACCCGGCGATCGAGGCACATGTCGCCAAGGAACTCGGCCTGACCCCCGAGCCGACCTCGACCCAGGTCATCCCGCGCGACCGCCATGCGATGTTCTTTGCCGTGCTCGGGGTGATCGCCTCGTCGATCGAGCGGTTGAGCATCGAAGTCCGTCATCTCCAGCGCACCGAAGTGCTCGAGGTCGAGGAATATTTCGCGCCCGGCCAGAAGGGCAGCTCGGCGATGCCGCACAAGCGCAACCCGGTGCTGACCGAGAATCTCACCGGCCTTGCCCGCGTGGTTCGCGCCGCCGTCGTCCCGGCGATGGAGAATGTCGCGCTGTGGCACGAGCGCGACATCTCGCACTCCTCGGTCGAGCGGTTCATCGGCCCCGATGCCTGCATCACGCTCGATTTCGCGCTTGCCCGGCTGACTGGGGTGATCGACAAATTGCTGATCTATCCCGACCGCATGCAGGCCAATATGGATCGCATGGGCGGCCTCATCCACTCGCAACGCGTGCTGCTCGCGCTGACCCAGGCGGGCTTGAGCCGCGAGGAGAGCTATGCCCTCGTCCAGCGCAACGCGATGCAGGTGTGGGGATCGGACGGGAAGTTGCAATTGCTCGACCTGCTCAAGGCCGACCCGCAAGTGACCGCAAAACTGTCCGACGCCGAGCTCGAGGACCTGTTCGACCTCGATTATCATTTCAAGCGGATCGACGTGATTTTCAAACGTGTGTTTGGCGTGTGACCGAACCGCAAATGATCCAGCCGATCGGCTTCCACCTCGGCCTGTCGAGCGAATGGTTGGTGACCGCAGTGTCGGCCAATATCGGCGAATTTCTGAAGACCAGTGCGGACCTCGCGCTGGGCCAGCCGATCACCAGCTTGCTGTCCAACGACGATATCCACGACATTCGCAACCGGATGGCCTTGCTGCGCAGCGACGAGACGGTCGAGCATCTGTTCCAGTTTCCGCTGGCGGGGGCCGCACGCGCCTATGATCTCGCCATTTATCGAAGCGGCAACGGATTTGGGATCGATGTCGAGCCGTGCGACGAACGCAGCTTCGGCGACGCCACCGGAATTCTCGAGGGAATGCTGGCACGGGTCGCGCCGTCCGACGACATCGGACAATTGTGCCACCAGGCGAGCGATCAGCTGCGCGCGCTGACCGGCTTCCAGCATGTCGTGATCAGCGCCGGGCAAGAAACGCTGGGACAATCGATGCGCGCTGGCCCAGCGCCGATCGACGTCGCGATCGCTTCGTCCGACCGTGACATGGTGGTGTTCGATCGCGATGCCGCGGCGGTGCCGATCCAGGTCGTCGGGGACGGTTGGAGCCCGCGACGGCTGACGCTTCGAGCACCGACCGGCAGCGAAGTCGCCAACCTTGGCGCAATCGGTGCGCGCGCCGCCTTGGTTGTCCCGCTCGATCGCAATGGCCAACCCTGGGGCCAGGCGGCCTGCTATCACGCCTCGCCGCGCCACGTCAGCGCCGAGCGTCGCAACATCGCCCGGTTGTTCGCCAGCATCATGTCGCTGAGGATCGAGATCGCCGAACTGCGCCGCGCGGTCTAGCCGCCCAAGCTATCCTTGATCCGCTTGAAGAACCCCTTGCTCGCCGGGCATTCGTCACCGGTCTCGGTGCCGCGAAATTGCTCAAGCAAGGCTTTTTGCTCGGTCGACATCTTGGTCGGTGTTTCGACCAAAATGCGAATGACCAGGTCGCCGCGACCGCGTGTGTTGAGCACGCTCATCCCGGCACCGCGCTGACGCAGCGTCTCGCCCGACTGAACCCCGGCAGGAACTTTGAGATCAATCTTCGCTCCGTCGATCCCGGGGATCGCGACCGAGCCGCCGAGTGCGGCAGTGGTGAAGCTGATCGGGCAATCGGCGACGAGGTTGCTCGCCTCGCGCTCGAAGATGGCGTGGCGTTTCATGTGAACGAACAGATAGAGATCGCCGCTTGCGGCGCCGCGGATCCCGGCCTCGCCTTCGCCGGCAACGCGGATCCTGGTGCCTTCGTCGACCCCGGCGGGAATATCGACATTGATCTTGCGGCGTTTGAGCGCACGGCCCTCGCCGTCGCAGGCGCGGCACGGATCGGCGATCACCTCGCCCGATCCGGCGCAATGCGGGCACATTCGCTCGATCACGAAAAACCCCTGGTTGGCGCGGACCTTGCCCGCCCCGCCGCAGGTGGTGCACCGCGCCGCGCGCGCTTCGCCGCGCGACCCTTGGCCGGCACAGCTATCACATTTGGCCAGCGCCTCGATCTGGATTTCCTTGGCCGCTCCCTCAAACGCTTCTTCCAGCGTCAGCTCCAGATCGTAGCGCAAATCGGCACCGCGCGCGGCATTCTGCCGGGCACCGCGCGGATCCATGAACTCGCCGAAAATCGACGAAAAGATGTCGGAAAAACCATCGAACCCGCCGCCTGCGCCAAACGGACTGCCGCCGGCGCCGCCGCCGCCATTCTGGAAGGCGGCATGACCGAAGCGATCATAAGCGGCGCGCTTCTGCGGGTCCTTGAGGACGTCATAGGCCTGGCTGATCGCCTTGAACCTGGCTTCCTTGTCGGTGCAGCCGCCATGCCGGTCGGGATGGCAATCCATCGCCAGCCGCCGATAGGACGACTTGATCGTCGCCGCGTCTGCGGTCCGCTCGATTTCGAGCAGCTCGTAATAATCGACTTCAGTCACGGAATATCGGTCCCCACCACATTCTGCTCGAGCCTGCCAAAGTCCTGATCTCCCTCACCGGAAAAGCAGGTCCTCGACAGGCTCGAACGAACGGTCATTGTGCCGTGATCAGGCTTTCTTGTCGTCGTCGACTTCGGAGAATTCGGCGTCGACCACATCGTCGTCAGTGGGGGCCGCTTCGGCCGAAGCGTGATCCCCACCCGCGCCAGCATCGGGAGCGCTCTCGGCCTGCTGCTGCTCGTACATTGCCTGGCCAAGCTTCATCGCCGCCTGGGCCAGCGCCTGCGTCTTGGTGTTGATCGCCTCGGTTTCACCGCTTTCGAGCGCCGTCTTGGTTTCGGCCAGCGCCGCCTCGATCTCGGCCTTCACGTCCGCCGAGACCTTGTCGCCATGCTCGGCGAGCTGCTTTTCGGTCGAATGGACCAGGCTCTCGCCCTGGTTCCTGGCTTCAGCGCCTGCCTTGCGAACCTTGTCCTCCTCGGCGAATTGCTCGGCTTCCTTGACCATCTTGTCGATGTCGCCGTCGCTGAGGCCGCCCGAGGCCTGGATCTTGATCTGCTGTTCCTTGCCGGTGCCCTTGTCCTTGGCGTGAACGTTGACGATACCGTTGGCGTCGATGTCGAAGGTGACCTCGATCTGCGGCACGCCGCGCGGCGCCGGGGGAATGCCGACCA